>JAISDX010000146.1 GCA_031264465.1 Deltaproteobacteria bacterium
TGGTAGCTGTTCTGGTAGCTGGCCAGGCCGGTCTGGGCGCCGATGACCTTGCTGATGTTGCTGACGTCGCGCAAGAGTTCGGACTGGGAGGCAATTTCCCGGAAAGCCGAGGAAAGCTCCGGCGCTTTGGCCAGGGCCGCCTCGATCCGCTCTTTTTCCGGGTGTTCGCCGGCCGGCCCGAGCTCGCCCGCCTGGTTCAGCCGCAGGGTGACCTTATGGGAAAGGTCTATGCCCGCTGCGCCCAGGGTGTGGGAAACAGCCTCCACAAACACGTCCTGCAGGTTGGAGATGTTGTCGCTCATCGCCTGCAGCACGTTGTTGTCCGGGTGGTCGATGGCCTGAAGAATATTCTGGAGTTTGGGAGCGAGGGAAGAGAGCGACGCTTTGTCGGTGACGCGGGAAAGCTGGCTGAGGGTGGGGGCGGACTGGGCGGTTTTGTCCAGCGCGCTGTTCTCCCTGGGGTTCTCCAACTTTTCCGACATTTCCACGGGGGGCTGCGTCTTGCCAGACATGCTTACGTTGCTGATATTCACTCCGGTCTCCTTGGTTGCATTTTTTTCCTAACGCATCGCTCTGCCGGGATATGAGCAAGTTTGATGCCAGATGCAATACCGGATTTTCCGACTCCGGGTTTGACAATCGCGCCCGTAAATGCTTAGGTGACCACGCTGCTTGCATCAGCAAAATTGGTCAAGCGCCTGCTCGGCAAGCCGGTGCCGGGCCTTGACGGTAAAGACGGGTAAATTCATGAGCGTTTCCCTGCCGGAATGGCTTTTCGACAGTCTGGTCGACTGCGGACCGGGAGCTTATGGCGACCTTGCGCCCGAACTGCGGGCCCGCCTGAAAAGCCAAATTGCTTTTTTGCACCATTGCCTGGGCGAGAGTCCGGCCTGGCGCGAGCGTCGCCAGCCCTGGCTGGACCGCAGCCTGACCCGGCGCGACGATCCGCTGGATTGGGTTTTGTTCGGCATTGCCGAGAGCTACGCCTCGGGTCCGGGACTGTTGGCGGCGCTCCTGCCCGCTCTCCTGGCGGGCTGCGCCACGGCGGGCCGGGAAGTGCTCATCTGCCGCCTGGCGGAAAGCGCCCGCTTTGATGAAATATGCCAGGAAAGGCGCCCGGACTTGCCGCTGGCGCTTTCCGCCGCCCTGGAGTTGGCGGGCCAGGAACAACTGTTCGCGCTTTCGCCCGCCCGGTTTGTCGCTTTGTACGACGAACTGGCCGGCGCAAGCCGCGCCCGGGGCAGGACGGTGCTGCTCGGAGAATTTCATAACCCGCCGGATCGCCCCTGCGCCCGCCTGCCCGGCCGGGTGCGGCTGGTGCTGGACCCCGCCTGCGGCGCTGACAGGGCGCTTTTGCGCTGGGCCCAGCCAGGCGCGGACATTATCGAAGCCGGACCTGAGGAAAGCACTGAGTCGGGCTCCTGGCTGGCCTTGCTCAGCCACCGTCCCGCAGCCTACAATCTGGCGCCCGACCTCCGGCTCGCGCCGGGCGGCGAAGCTCTCTGGCTCTGGCCGGAATTGCCTCCCTCGTTTTTCCGTTTTCGGCGGGCCGATATTGGTTGAGTCGCACAGCTCGTCCAGGCGCTTGCCCGGAGCGGTTTTGGCCGTAAAAGTTAAAAGCCGCCAACCTGAAGCCGGGCGGCGAAACCCGCGAGGCTACTTTCATGTCCAAACAGTTCCCCGCATTGCAGAAACTGCGCAACGCCGGCATTATCGCCCACATAGACGCCGGCAAGACCACGCTGACCGAGCGCATTCTTTTTTACACCCACAAGATCCACCGCATGGGCGAAGTGCATGAAGGCGCGGCCACCATGGATTTCACCCCCGAGGAACAGGCGCGCGGCATCACCATTGCCTCGGCCTGCTGTACCTGCGCTTGGGAGCTGGAAAACCGGCAATACGACATCAACCTGATCGATACCCCGGGCCACGTCGATTTCAGCATCGAAGTGGAGCGCAGCCTGCGCGTGCTGGATGGCGCCGTGGGCGTATTTTGCGCCGTGGGCGGCGTGGAGCCGCAATCGGAAACCGTCTGGCGCCAGGCCGAAAAATTCGGCGTGCCCAAGCTGGCTTTTGTGAACAAGATGGACCGCCTGGGCGCTTCCTTTGCCGGTGTGCTGCGGGACATGCGCGAAAAGCTGGGCGCCCGCCCGGCCCCGTTGGTCGTGCCCCTGGGCGAAGGTGAAGATTTTGCGGCGCTGCTGGACGTGCTCGGCCTGGAACGCCTTGATTTCGACGCGGCCAGCCAGGGCGCGCTGTATACCCGCCGCCCTCTGTCCGCAGACGAGGCGGCGCTTGCGGCTCCTTGGCGGGAAGAGTTGATCAGCCTGTTGGCTGACGAAAGCGACGAAATTATGGAAAAATACCTGGCCGGTGAAGAACTGCCGCTGGAACTGCTACGGGCAGCCGTGCGCCGGGGTACGCTGCGCCGGAGCCTGGTGCCGGTATTTTGCGGCTCGGCCCTGCGCAACGCCGGCGTGCAGCCGCTTTTGGACGGCATTTGCCTTTATCTGCCCAACCCGCTGGAAGCGGAACCGCAGGAGGCCGAAGACGTCAACCTGTCCGCCGGCGCGGGGCGCGCCATACCGGTAAAGCTCGAGCCCGACCCGGACGGCGACCTGGCCGCCCTGGTTTTCAAACTTTGCATGGAAGGCGGGCGCAAGCTTTCGCTCCTGCGCATCTATTCAGGAACGTTGCGCGACGGCATGGAGTGCTGCAACGCCACTCGCAAGCGGACGGAGCGCATTTCCCGCCTGTTCCGCCTGTTCGCCGACGACCGGGAACAAATTGCCGCCGCCGGTCCCGGCGCCATTGTGGCTGTGCAGGGGCTGCGCTCGGCTTATACCGGCGACTCCGTTTCCAGCCCCGGCCGGCCGCTGTTGCTGGAAAACATCGCCGCCTACCGGCCGGTCATTTCCATTGCCCTGGAACCGAAAAACAGCAGTGAAGGCGAAAAGCTGGACGAAGTGCTGCAACGCTTTTTGCTGGAAGACCCGACCCTGCATCTGGAAATGGACGACGACTCCGGCCAGCGCATTATTTCCGGCATGGGGGAACTGCACCTGGAAGTGCTGCTTGAGCGCATGAAGCGCGAGTACGGTCTTGAACCCCGCGCCGGCAACCCCCAGGTGGTCTGCCAGGAAACCATTCTTAAAACCGCCGGGGCCGAGGGCGAATTCGACCGCGAACTGGGCGACACCCCGCATTACGGCAAAGTGCTGGTGCGCGTCGCGCCGCGCGAACGCGGCGGCGGCAACCTGGTGCGCTGGGGCTTTGACAACACCGACTGGCCGCAGCCCTGGCTGGCGGCGGCGGAACAGGGCATTGACGACAGCCTGCATGCCGGGGTGTTGCGGGGCTTCCCGGTGCAGGATGTGCTGGTGGAAATACTGGAGCTGCAAAGAAGGGACGGCGCTTCTTCGCCGGCCGGCTATCATATGGCGGCGGTGGCGGCGCTAAAGTCCGCCTTGAGCGCTGCCCGCCCGGCGCTGCTGGAGCCGGTGATGCATATTGAAATTTCCGTTCCCGACTCGCACTTGGGCGCGGCCCTGAACCTGCTCAGCGCGCACGGCGGCAAAGTTTCGGAGCTCGCGGAGCGCGGCGAGCAGAAAATCATCAAGGCCCTGGCTCCCATGCGCGAGCTGTTCGGCTTTTCCACTTTCCTGCGTTCCTCCACCCAGGGTCGGGCCGGCATGGTGCTGCGCTTTGAACGCTTTGACGCCATTTAAGGCATTTAACGAGGGCCGCCAGTTGGAAGAAGAACGCAATATACGGCCAGCGGCGCCGGATGGCTGGCCGAGGCCCAAAAAGAGCCTGGGGCAGAACTTCCTGCAGGATAAAAATATCGCCCGAAAAATCGTGGAACAGTTGCGCATTGCCCCCACGGACCGAGTATTGGAAATCGGGCCGGGGCCGGGCATGTTGACCGGCTTTCTGCTGGAGGCCGACCCGGCCTGCCTGTGCCTGGTGGAAAAGGACCACCACTGGGCCGCGGAGCGCCAAAGCGTTTTTTTGACTGGCGCCGGGGCGGAGTCCGGCCGAGTTCGGCAAGTGATTTTGGCCGACGCCTTGACCATGCCTTGGGAAAAATTCCATGCGCCTTGGAAAATCATGGGCAACCTCCCATATAATGTGGCATCGCCTCTGATCTGGGACATCCTGAGCAAAGCGCCCGGCCTCACCCGGGCTGTCTTCATGGTGCAAAAGGAAGTGGGGCAACGCCTGGCGGCGGCCCCGGGCACCAGCGCCTACGGCGCGCTTTCGGTCTGGGTGCAGTCCTTTGCCGTGCCCAGGTTGGAGTTCGGCGTGCCGCCGCAGGTGTTCAGGCCGGCCCCCAAGGTGCATTCGGCGGTGGTGAGTTTTACGCCGTTGCCAATTCCGGAACAGCCTGCGGATCCGGAGGCTTTGTCAAATTTGTTAAAGTTATGCTTTCAGAAAAGGCGCAAGCAACTAGGCGGCATATTACGCGCTCAGCCCAACTGGCAACCGGGCGAGGCGGAAAAATTTGGCGTGGAACAATCGGCAAGGCCGGAAGAGCTTACCCCACGCCAGTTTCAAGACCTTGCGGTTTTTTTGAAAACCTTAAAGTAATAGTTAATAAATTTAGTTGGTTATTTTTAAAAAGCATTATAATTCAAGGGTTTTTTCGCTAAAATATGCTATTCGCTTGACTTTGAGCCGCAAATCATGTTGTCTAAGCATTAGCAGGCATTTAGGACTATGGTCGAGAATCCGTTGTAAAAGGTTTTTCTAAATTTATAGCTAACCGCTAGGAGGAACAATCGTATGACCAAAGCTGATTTGGTTGCTAAAATCGCTGGCAAAGCTTCGATGACCAA
>JAISDX010000007.1 GCA_031264465.1 Deltaproteobacteria bacterium
GCCAATAAAAGCTACATCTCCGGCGGGCTGATCCTGGGCCCCGTTCAGCGCTGGCAAGCTTTGCGGGATTCGTTCCAAGAGGCCATGCGCCGCCTGCTGGACCTGAACCTGACCGACCACGATCAAACGCTTGCGCTTATGTCCTGCAGAAGCGCTCCGCGGCACTATGCGCTGCGCAAGATACACAATTTTTTCCAGCCGCTTTTTTTAACGGGAGGAAGTCATTTACGTTACATCAAGGTAGAGCGGCATATTTATAGAGGATGCAGAGACAAGCTGCGGGAGGCCAGGGCGGGCGATACGCGACAGCCTTGAAATACTGCGTTCTTTATATGCTGTATAAAATAACCAGAAAGAAGGAATGGGTGTGAGGCCACGCGAAAAACGTTGCATTTGTCCGCGCTTTCTGTAATCAACCCGGCTATGGGACAGTTGACGGGAGAAAGTGGGCGCGCCGGGGAAAAGCTGCGCATCATCCAGGTGGTGAACGTGCGCTGGGTGAACGCCACGGCTTGGTACGCCCTGTTCCTGTCGCGGCTGCTCCGGGAGGCCGGGCACCAGGTGCTGGTGCTGGGCCTGGCGGGCACCAGAAGTTTCGATTTGGCCAGGCAGTGGGGGCTCGAGCCGCAGGCCCTGCCGCTCAATTCCGGCAACCCGCTGACGCTGTTCGCGCTGTACCGCCGCCTGGCCGGACTCGTGCGCTCCTTCCGGCCGCAGGTGGTCAACTGCCACC
Organism: Deltaproteobacteria bacterium; assembly: GCA_031264465.1. Lineage (GTDB taxonomy): Bacteria > Desulfobacterota > Desulfovibrionia > Desulfovibrionales > Desulfovibrionaceae > WRHT01. Next base: position 734 of record JAISDX010000007.1, read on the forward strand.
GGGGCGAGAGTTTTGTGCTCTGGGGCTTGCTCAAGAAAAAAACCCTGCGCCGGGACCAGGCGCTTCCGCCCTTCGCCCTGATCCGCACCCGGGGGGACCGGCGGCCGCTCAAGAACAACGCCGTCAATCGCGCCCTGCACGGGAGCCTGGCCGACGCCGTTATCGCCACCAATTCCGAAATAGCCCGCTCCCTGGAGCATGAGGCCGGCGTGCCGCCCGCCAAAATCCACACTATCCTGGGCGGCGTGGACGAAAACGTTTTTTACCCGGACCAGGAAGCGGGGCGGGCCGTGCGCGCCTCTCTGGGCTATACGGAGCGGGATTTCGTGGTCGGGCTCCTGGGGCGCCTGGACCAAGTGAAAGGCCACGCCGTGCTGATCCGGGCGCTGCGGGAGGTCAAAGCGGCCCGCTCGGCCGCCTTCAATTTCAAGCTGCTCTGCATCGGGGCGGACAGCGCGCTCGGAGCCGCGGACATCGAGGCCATGCTGGCGCGGGAAGGCCTGGCGGGCGCCGGGCTGGTCACGGGCCGGGTGGAGAACGTGCGCGCCCACATAAACGCCCTGAACCTGGGCGTCCTGGCCTCCGTCGGTTCCGAGGCCATTGCCCGGGCCGCCCTGGAAATAATGGCCTGCGACGTGCCGCTGTTGAGCAGCGACATTGGGGTGATGCCGGACCTTTTGCCGCGCGGCCTGCTGCTGCCGGCCGGCGACGCCGGCGCCCTGGCTCTGGCCCTGGAGCGCTACGGCCGCGACCGGGACGCGCTTGAAGCCTTGCGCCGGGCCGGCGCGGCGCGCATTGTCTCTCTCAAATCCGGCGCTCTTTTGCGCCAAACCCTGGGCGTTTATAGGGACTGCCTGGCGCGTCTGCCCTGACCGCTCCTGTCAGGCAAGCGTTCGGCGGCAAGGGTTTGCGGACAAATCCCCGGGCCGGATTCTAATTTCTTGACGGAAAGCCGGAGAAGAGGATATTTAAAAACGTTGATTCCAAGCTGCCAACGGAAGAAAAATTTTTGGGCCACGCCCGAGTTTGAAGGAGAATATTTAATGCGTAAAACATGTTTGCTGACCCTGGTTCTCTGCCTCTTCATCGCCCTGCCGGCTGGAGCCGCCCAGGCGGCCGAAGCCAAAATAGGCGTGTTCAACATGGCGGAAGTGGCTCTGGAGTGCGACGCCTTCAAGGAAGCCCAGAGCAAGCTCAAGAGCACCTACGGCAAGGAAGAGCAGACCCTGGCCAACAAGGAAAAAGAACTGAAGAAAAAGTTCGACGACTTTGCCGTGCAGCAGGCCGGCCTTTCCGCCGACGCCCGCCAGGATCGCCAAGTGGCCCTGATGCGGGAAAAGCGCGACCACGACGACCGCAAGAACGACTTCATGCGCAAGATTGCCGCCGCCGAAGGCAAAACCCGCGACCAGATCAGCCGGGCCATTGTCATCGCTGTGGGCGATTACGGCAAAAAGAACAAATACTCCATGATCATCGATTCCCTCAGCGCCGGCGTTTTCTACCTGGAGCCCTCCCTGGACATCACCAAGGACATCCTCAAGGAAACGAACCGCGTCTGGAAAGAAAAACCAAAAAAACTTACGGATGGCAGCCCGTTGACCACCGGCGCCAACTAAATGCACACGCGACAAGGAAAAGGCTGCCGGAACTCCGGCAGCCTTTTCTCTATTGTGCGCCCGGCAACCCCAAATCCAACCTCAACCTTCCGGCGGATGTCATATGTCTGAATATACACTTGCAGATCTGGCCGAAAAGCTCGGACTGGCCCTTCGGGGCGAAAATGGCCCGGTGCGCGGCCTCAACACCCTGGAGGCCGCCGGGCCGGACGAAGTGAGCTTTCTGGCCAACCCCAAGTATGCCGCTTTTCTGGAAACAACCCGGGCCGCCGCGGTCATCGTGGATGAGGAACACGCCGGCAAAGTGAAGCGGGCGCTCATCAGCCGGAACCCTTATTTGGACTTCGGGCGCGCTCTGGCCCTGTTCGCCCGGCGCGAGGGCAGCCTGACCGGCATCAGCTCCGAGGCCAGCATCCACCCGGAAGCGGTCATCGGCGAAAACTGCACCGTCTACCCCTTTGCCTTTGTCGGCGCCCGGGCCAAGGTGGGCGAAGGCTGCACGCTGTTCCCCGGCTCCTATGTGGGCGAAGACTGCGTAGTCCGGGCGCGTTGCATTCTTTACCCCAACGCGGTGCTGCTGTCGCGCGTGGAGTTGGGCGAAGGCTGTGAAATTATGCCCGGCGCGGTAATCGGGGCCGACGGCTACGGCTTTATCCGCAACCCCGGCGGCGGGGGCATTCAGCGCATTCCCCAGGCCGGCTTCGTGCGCCTGGGCCGGGAAGTGCGCGTCGGCTCCAACAGCACCATTGACCGGGGCGCCCTGAGCGCCACCCGCATCGGCGACGAGACCAAAATCGACAACCTGGTGCAGATTGGGCACAATGTCAGCGTCGGCAGGGAAAATCTGATAGTGGCGCAGGTAGGCTTGGCCGGCAGCACCAGCATTGGCGACCGGGGCACTTTTGCCGGCCAGGTGGGCGTGGCCGGGCATTTGAAAATCGGCAACGACGTTATTGTGGGCCCCCAGGCCGGCGTTGCCCAGGACGTGCCGGACGGTTTCAGCGGGGGCGGCACCCCCCTGGTGGACTCAAGAACTTTCATGCGTACCCTGGCTTCCATGCCCGGCCTGCCCGAGCTGTTCAAGCGGGTGTCCAGGCTGGAAAAGCAACTGGCCGCCCTTGGCCAGGAGCGGGACGACGCCGGCAAATCCGACAAGGAGCAATCATGACCGAGCAAACTATAGACATTGAAAATTTCGACATTCGCAAAATCCTCAGCTTCCTGCCGCACCGCTACCCCTTCCTGCTGGTGGACCGCGTGGTCGAGCTGGAAATCGGAAAAAGCATCAAGGCTTACAAGAACGTCACCTTCAACGAGCCGTTTTTCCAGGGACACTTTCCCGGCCTGCCCATTTTTCCCGGCGTGCTGATCATGGAAGCCCTGGCCCAGGCCGGCGGGCTCCTGCTGCTCACCTCCGTGACCCGGGAAGAAGCCGCCGAGACCCTGTGCCTGTTCACCGGCATGGAGGGCGTGCGCTTCCGCAAGCAGGTTATCCCCGGCGACCGCCTGGACCTGCGCGGCGAGCTGCTGCGCAAAAAAATGCGCATCTGCAAAATGGGCTGCCAGGCCCTGGTCAACGGCCAGGTGGTGGCCGAGGCCGAGCTTTCCGCCGCCCTGATGCCCCGGGGAGAACTTTAAATGGCCGTGAATATTCATCCCGCCGCCATCGTCTCGCCCAGGGCGGAGCTGGCCGACAACGTGAGCATCGGCCCCTGCGCCTGCATTGACGACCACGTTTTCATCGGCGAAGGCACCCGGGTGGACGGCTTTGCCACCGTCCGCCCCTATACCCGCCTGGGCAAAAACAACCACATCTTTTCTTACGCCATGGTGGGCGAAGTGCCGCAGGATCTCAAGTTCCACGGCGAGGAATCCTGGCTGGAACTGGGAGACAACAACCGGGTGCGCGAGTTCGCCACCCTGCACCGCGGTACCGAGGGCGGGGGCGGGCTAACCCGCATCGGCAATGACTGCCTGTTTATGGCATACACGCACGTGGCGCATGACTGCGTGCTGGGCTCCGGCATTGTCATGTCCAACAACGCCACCCTGGCCGGGCATGTGAGCGTGGGCGACCACGCCATTATCGGCGGCCTCTCCGCCGTGCACCAATTCGTGCGGATCGGGCACAACGCCTTTGTGGGCGGTTTTTCCGGCCTGCCCATGGATCTGCCTCCGTACATGCTGGCTTCCGGCTCCCGGGCCACCCTCCACGGACCCAACGTGGTGGGGCTGCGCCGCCTGAACCTGCCCAGGGAAACCACGGCCGCCATTCGCGCCGCCTTTCGCCTGCTCTGGCTTTCCGGCATCCCGCGCCAGGAGGCCCTGGCCCAGGCCGCGGAGATCTACGCCGAAATTCCGGCGGTCATGGACATTGTCGAATTCATCCGCTCCAGCCCGCGCGGCGTGCTGGCGGCGGAGCGCAATTCCTCCGACCAGGATTGAAAGCCTTTTCAGAGGTTGGTGGGGCATGGCGGATAAAGGTAAAATCGGCATCGTGGCCGGTGCGGGCCAGTTTCCCCGGCTGGTGGCCGAAGCGGTCAGAGCCGGGGGCGGCCAGGCGTACATCTGCTGCCTGCGCGGTTTTACCGATGCGGATCTTGAACCGTTGGCCGCAGCCTCTGTCTGGGTGGCTCTAGGTCAGCTCGGCAAGCTGATCCGCTTTTTCAAAGCCCACCAGGTCACAAAAATCTGCATGGCCGGGGCCGTGTCCAAGAGCAAGGCCCTGCATGTGCGCCCGGACTGGCGCGGCGCCCGCATCCTGCTGAAAGCCTTCAACACCAGGGGTGACGACGCGCTGTTGCGCCTCATTGCCGGCGAACTGGCCGCCGACGGCCTGGAACTGGTTCAGGCGGCGGAACTGGCCCCCGCTCTGCGCGGACCCGCCGGGGTGCTGACCAGGCGCCCGCCCGCGCCGGCGGAATGGGATTATATCCGGCGCGGCTGGGGCATCGGCAAGACCCTGGGCCGGCTGGACATCGGCCAGTGCCTGGTCATGTACAAGAACACCGTGGCCGCGGTGGAGGCCATGGAAGGCACGGACGCCACCCTGCGCCGGGCCGGAGAACTGGCCCAAGGCTGCATTGCCCTGAAAATGCTCAAACCCGGGCAGGACACCCGCCTGGATTTGCCTTCCCTGGGTCTGGCCACCGTGGAAATCCTGGTCGAGCACCACTATGCCTGCCTGGCTTACGAGGCGGGGAGCACGCTTTTTTTCGACCTGGATAAAGCCCTCAAGCTGGCGGACGAGCATAAAATCGCCATCGTCGGCATCGCGCCGGAGCAGTGGGCTGACTCCTCCCCAAACCGGGGAAGCGCCGATTAATGAGGAGGCTTTTATGAACGTAGCAAACCAACCTGGCAATCAATGAAGCATGGGGCGTCATTAAAGTCCTGAGCGGCGATGAATCGCCTCACGGTTTACAAACCTGGCCCCAGGCGGTATCAAGCATCATTAGCCAACTTCAACCTGCGGGAGATTTCTGATGAAACCCAAGAAATACAACTTGGCCTATCTGCCCACGCCGCTGGAAAAACTGGAAGCCGCCAGCCGCGAGTACGGTGTGAACCTGCTGATCAAGCGCGACGACATGAGCGGCATGGAGCTTTCCGGCAACAAGGTGCGCAAGCTGGAATACCTGCTCTACGACGCGGTGCAGAAAGGCTGCGACACTATCCTGACCTACGGCGGCTGCCAGTCCAACCACGCCAGGGCCACGGTGGTGGCCGCGGCCAAGCTGGGCCTGGCCTGCGTGCTTATTCTGGACAACACCTACCAGCACCTGCACGAAGGGAACCTCTTCCTGGACCGCCTGCTGGGCGCGGACATCCGCTTTGTCGATTCCGCCGTCTACGACTCGCCGGAAGCCGTGGCCAAGGTGGAAGCCGAGGTGATCCGGGAATATGAAAGCCGGGGCAAAAAAGTCTACCCGGTGCCCATTGGCGCTTCCAACGGGCTGGGCAGCCTGGGCTACGCGGACGAAGCCGAGGAACTTCTTGAACAGTGCAAAAAGATGAATTTCCCGGTGGACTGCATCGTGGACACCATCGGCTCGGCCGGGACCTACTCGGGCCTGCTGTACGGCCTGAAGAAGAACGGCTACGCGGGCAGGTGCCTGGCCATTTCCATCGCTTACGACGCCGAGGCCTGCCGGAAAAAAGTGCTGGCCGTGAGCCAAGAGCTGAACGCGGTTTTGGGAACCGCCCTGGACGTGAGCGACCTGATCGAGGTTTGGGACGAGTTCGTAGGCGCGGGCTACGCCCTGACCACGAAAGAGAATATGGCCTTCATACACAAGTTCGCCAAAGACAGCGGCATTTTTCTGGACCCGGTCTACACCGGCAAAGCTTTTGACGGGTTCTTCCAGGCGCTGAAAGCGGGCCGGCTGAAAGGCTGCTCCAACATCGTCCTCATCCACACCGGCGGCCTGTTCGGCTACCGCCAGGACCAGCGGGATTTGCTGAAGTATTGATAAAAGGAAGGCGGATTCCGGCCTGAAACCCCTGGCCGCTGCCGGTGGAGCGGCGGCGCCGCCTTGCGGGCAGCGGCCAGGGGGAAAGGCTGCAACTTCGGCCTCAAGGCCGTGCGCTAGTGGCTGGTGAATCCATAAGAAGCAACATATCCCGCTTTATTAAAATTCACCGTGAGACCTTTTGTTTCCGAAGTGTGTTCGGTTGAAGCAAAAAGCCCGCCGATTAAAGGAATATGTTGCCTGGCGTCAACCTTGGTTTCGCGGTTGCTATATGTATAGTGCCAGGTTTCTCCGTTAGAGCCCTTGCTTACAGTCGACGGAGTTCCCAATAAAGCTTCAACTTCTTTTTTGCTTGTCTTGCCGATAATAAGCTGCTCTTGTATTTCCGATACGCTCATTCCCGCCAGACCCATATCTCCCGATACCTGCTTGTTGCCGCAGGCGGACAGGCCAAGACAAATTACAGTAAACGACAGTACGACCAGCAATCTTTTCATTGTTCAGCTCCCTCCTGATTCATTATATGGCGTTTACTCGCCGGAAAGCACATCCATCACGCTTTCTTTCTTGTTCATATTGTCAATATAAATCAGAACGCCGTCTCTAATGATGTATTCAAACACCGTTGTGCCGGTCTGTACGCTGACGCGCCTTACCGTCCCGCCCCAGCCATAGATAAACTCGCCGGGCACCGCCGTCTGTTTCCAAATTTCCTTGGGCGCTCCCTGAAACTCAAGGCGCGGCGTTTTAACGTTTTGTGATTTAAGAATCGGCGCCTTTGAGACTATTTCCTGATAATTTTTGGGCGCCGCTCCAAAATCCCAGGTTGCCATCTGGGCGGGGGTCGGCTCGTTCAGGTTCGGGATGCAGCCGGCTCCCAGAGCCGAAATAAAAATTAACGCCGCCGCAAAACTTAATAAATGTCGGTACATATAATTCTCCTTTTTACATGGATATCTGGAATGCGCCGGAAACGTGAAAACGGCCCCGCCTCCGCAAAAGGAGGCCGAGCCGTTTTTCCCAAAAAAATAACACCGCGCTACGCCTGGCGGCGGGCGCGTTATGTGACGGAGTTAATGTGTGTGTGTGTGTGTGTGTGTGTGTGTGTGTGTGTAGCAAAAATCGAGCCAGGACCGGAGATTTCAGCCCTATCGATGGTCTTTGCCCAAGAACGGAAATTTTTCTTTGCCGGTACTTTCATGCCGCCCGCTTGAAACAGATGGTTCAAACCCTTGACAACCGTGCGACTCAAGGCGCACAAATTGTTTAATTACCCGATTAAAAAGCAAAAGACAAGAATCTGATGGAGAAAATTTTCAGACTATCATTTTTTCAGATAAAGTATTTAAGTGGACAAAAACAGAAATGCAAAAAACACTCAAGTGCATGAACTGGCAGGAACGCAACTAGAAACCGACAAGGAGAATCCCGTGAAATTGCCCTTTTTGTCCCGATTTTTTTCCTCTTTTTCCTCCCAAAGCGAAAAGGACTCTCCCGGCAGCAGCGGCGTAGCGAAAGAAATGGCTGTCGGAGGACACAATAATACGCAACAATACCAACCCGGTGAATGGTCATTTGTAACTGTTGGAGAAAAATATATTTATTCCGAAGGCAGCGGTACAATTGCTTTGGTAATAGTGCTTAAAGACAAAAGCGATGCAGAGTACGAAGCATTTACAATACAAATAATAGAACCATACGCCGGTAGTTTTTCAAAAAAAATATCTACAGTCACATTAAGAAGAGATGTTAAATTTACTTGGGTTGGAAAAATGAAATTTACTAAAATTTATCCATTCATAAAAAATTATCAAGATCTCAATTATACTGACGAACAGATACAATTAATTAATTCACTTACTTTTGCACTAGCTATATTACAAATAAGTCCTTATCGATCTATATCATATATTGACAAGATCATGGATAAACAGCACTCTGTTATGAGTGAAGTGAAAGAAAAATACAAAAAACCGGAAGAGTATAAAAAAGAGTTTGATGTTCTGCTGGAAAAGATGTCAAGTCAATACACGCATCGTAATTACCCGTTTGTATCAAATTTGCTGCATTGGCTCCCGAATCATAAAGAAAGATTTTCCGATCCTGGAAAGGCGTTGGCTTTTCTTATAACGCTTCAGCGGATTATGGAAAAACAACCCAAAAATACGCCGACACGGCTTGAGTCTGAATGACATTGGAAACTCCCGACGATTGTCGCCCGATTCGGATGTTCGTCTGGTTCCGCTGATGGGACACAGGTCGTTGATCAGCGCGCTGGCGTGGTCTCCGGACGGCGAACGCATTCTGATTGGTTCGATCGACGGTGCCGCTCGCCGCTCTGATCTGGAGTTGCCGCGCCGAGCGAGAAATCGCGCAGCTTGAGCATCAAAGCGGCGTTACGGCGGCGGTTTGGTCTCCGGACGATGAACGCGTGCTGACCGGTTGCGCGAACGGCAACGCGCTTTCCGCCATTCCTGACCGTGCGTTGAAAGACGCCGCCGCCGAACTGCTGCGAAACCCCGAGCGCTTTGCTTTGCAGGCGTGGCTGGAGACTTTGCGGGAATAGACGGAAACAACAAACCGATAATCGGAGGCTGAACCATGCTTGAACCGTC
>JAISDX010000038.1 GCA_031264465.1 Deltaproteobacteria bacterium
TTTTATCGAGCCTTGCCCTAAACATCCTGGTGTCGGAGCGTAACGCAGGGGTAGCGTGCATGCTTTGGGAGCATGAGGTCGGAGGTTCAAATCCTCTCGCTCCGACCAAATATTACAAACAAGGCCTTACTTTCATTTTGAAGGTGAGGCCTTAATTTTGTGCGCCCGGCCGGGCGCACAAAATAAAAGGGCCTCGGCTTTCCGCCGCGACCCCTGCTATGTTTCCGTTTTATTGGTCTTTCTTTTTGTATACGTCCAGGAGCGCTACCAGCTTGGTTTTGCCCTCCAACTTTTGCTTTTTCAGTTCACGTGCCTGCTGTTCTTCGCTCGGTGTCAAAAAAGGTTTAGCCTCCAGCTTTTCCAACTGCTTTCCATAAAGCTGGTGATCTTCCCACAGTCTCTTGAGCTCAGAATCTTGAGGCACATACTTTTCCAACAGCTCTAACTCTCTTTTGTCCATGCATATCTCCTAGTTACGCTGAAAGGGGTAATCTTGCGCAAACCGCCCGGGAATTGCCTCTGGTGGTCTGCTTTATTTTACTTTATACATTGGGCGCAAAAAAGCAAATTGTTATTTTGCCTGTTCGCCTGTTTCATTCCCGGCCTGCGCCACCAGCGCCGAAAAATCCGGCCCGGCCTCGCTCGGGATGAACAAGCGCTTTTGCCGGCTCTTGTCGCCGGCGGCCAGGCGGATTTTGTTTTTTCTTATTTTGATCTGGGCGGCCATAAACTCCAGCAGGGCGGCATTGGCCTTGTTGTCCACGGCCGGGGCGGCCAGGCGCACGCGCAGCCTCCCCTCGGCCTGGCCGGCGAGTTCTGTCTTTTTCGCGCCGGGCTGCACTTTGACCAGCAGGTGCCAGCCTTGCGCCGTGGCCTGTATGAAAGGAGGGTACGGCAACGTTTACCCGGCGACGCGCAGTCTGATGGCAAGATCGGCCAGAGACTGGACCAGGGCGATGTCAGCGAATTGCAAAACCAGGATGATGACCAGGGGCGAGAGATCCAGGCCGCTTACATAGACAAAGGGCAGCCACTTGCGCACGCGCCATTGCAAGGGTTCGGTGAGCAGGCGCAGCGTGCGCACTATGGGGTTGTACGGGTCGGGCCGGACCCAGCTCAGCACGGCCGAAATGATGATGATCCAGGTGTAGACGAAAATGGCGCCATGCAGAATTTTGGCCAGAGCCCAGAGGATATTGCCGAGGATGTACATGTTTGGTCCTTTGGATAGATCAAAACCCGCCAGCGGAAACGGCGGGGGAAATATTGTGCCCGGAGGCATATTCCAGCATCCAGTTGTGCAGCCGGTTAAAGCTGGGCAGATGCAGCTCCGCTGCCAGGGTGTCGTTCTTGAACGACCAGAAAGGCACTCCGGCGGCCAGGGCGGCGGTCTCGTCCACTTTGCTGTCGCCCACGAAAGCTATTTCCAGGGGTTCCAGCCCCCACTCCCCCATTATTTGCAGCAGCCCGTCCGGGCTGGGCTTGGGCGTGGAGTTGGAAGCTGTTTTGATGGTGTCGAAATAGCCTTCCAGGCCGAAGCGGCCCAAAAGTTTGCCCAGGTCGCCAATGCGGTTGGTGCACATGCCCAAGCGTACCCCATGCACTTTGAGCCAGTCCAGGAGGTCCAGCAGGCCGCTTTCCAAGGTGAGGAGCGAGTAATAATCCAGATGCGACTCGACCTTGCCCATAAGCTCGGGCAGAGCCCCGCGCAGGGTTTGGGGAATCATGAAATCCAGGGCCTGCTCGAAAGTGGACATGTGCACGTAGTCTTCCTGCTCCCGGGTAAGGGGCGGTAAGTGCAAGCCGGTGCGCAGGTAATTGTAGAAGGCGATGTTGGCCCCGCGTGAATCCAGCAGAACGCCGTCGCAGTCAAAAACCAGCCCGCGCAAACCGGCAAATGAGGCTAAAAGCGTATTGGAATTGAGCATGGTCGGTTACCGGGGCAGCAAAGCAAAGTTATAAATTCGATCCAGCCAGGGGCGGGTGGCGGCGTTATGCTGGCCGCCTACCAAGTCGCCCAGCCTGGCCCGCGCGCAAAGCAGCCGCGGGAGCAGGGGCGTAAACTCCGGCGCTGCGGCCAATGCTTCCGCCACTTCAGCGGGCAGGCCCGCCGGCTGGTTTGCCTGCGGGGAAAGGGCGGCCAGCGCCTCGCGCAATTCCGGGTTGGCGGTAAAGAGCAGGGCGTTATCGGGCAGGAAGGGAGCGGCGGCCTCAAGCAATACCGGCCAGGCCAGGGAAACGGGTTCGGCGTTTGCCGCCGCCTGGCTCCCGCCTTCGTCTTCCGGCCCGTGCATGGTGGAAAGGAGCAGGCGGTCCTGCCCGGCCAGAGAGGCTTCGGCCTTTTTGATTTCCAGCAGGTTTTCCTCAAGCTCCCAGGCCAGGAGCAGAATTTTTTGCGCCCGGATCAATTCCTTATAGGTCAAATCCGCCCCGGCGTCATCGGTCGTTGCCGTAGCGGCGCCGCCCGAGAATTTTTCCAGCTCTTTTTCTTCGGCGGAACCCAGCGCGCCGGTCCTGGCGGAGGCGGCGCGGGCGCCGCTTTCGATGAGCCGCAGTTCCTCGGCCGGGGCCTCTTTACCGCCTCGGCTCAGTGTGGAGCCCAAATCGAGCATTTCGCGCAACACGGCGCGAGCGGCCGTTCCGCTAAAGGGCAGATTTTGGGGCTGGTAGAACTGGCTCGTCCGGCTCGTTTGGTCCGCCTGGTCCGGCGCAAAGCCGGGGGCGAGAAAGAGCACGGCGCCGGGGAGTCCGGCCGGGGCCAGCTCGCGGTGCAGGGCGGGGATATATATGGGAGTAATTTTTTTCACGATAAAGCAGCATAGCCGGGCTTGTACTAAAAAGCAACACGGCGACACGGCCAGCGGCTCTTACAGTGGAAAATTGCTTTATATTTCGGCTTTCTTGACCTGTCAGGTGGTACGAGGTATGTAAGCGGAAGTAAAATTAAAGTGTAAAAAGCTTTTTTCAGGACGGTAAGCGTTATGATGCCAAGTTTGTGGCAGATTTTGATTGTTCTGCTTGTGGTGGTGGTTTTGTTTGGGGCCAAGAAACTGCCGGAAATCGGCGGCGGTCTGGGAAAAGCGATTCGCAATTTCAAAAAGGCCACCAGCGAGCCGGATGAAATCGACATTACCCCTAAAAGCGCGCCGAAAAGCTCCTCGGAAAGCGACAGTTCAAAAAATTCGGAAAGCAAATAGGCGGCAACGCCGCCTGCTCGTTGCGGACTTGTGAAACCGGCAGTCCACGGCCAGAGGCCGCGCGATTGCCGGTTTTTTGTTTGACTTCACGGCCTGTTGGCGGGTATGTTTTGAACCTGCAAAGGAGTAGGCGATGGCTGCGATATCCAAGGCATTGGTGCTGGGCGGCAAGAGAGGCATGCTGGGCGCGGCCCTGGCAAAGGCGCTCCAGGCAAAGGGCTGGGAAGTTACCGCTCTGGACGGCTCGGATATAGACTATTTTTCGAGCAACCTCTCGGATGTTCTGGCCGAAGCCGTGGACCGGCTTGCTCCGAACTGTGTTTTCAACGCGGCGGGCTACACCGATGTGGAAAAAGCCGAGCAGGAGCCGGAAGAGGCCGCCGCCCTTAACCGCAGCCTGCCAGCCGCTCTGGGGCGGGCGTTGCGCGAGCGCCCGGCGCGTCTGGTGCACTACAGCACCGACTTTGTCTTTGACGGCCGCAAGAAAACCCCCTACACCATCGACGACCTGCCGAACCCGATTTCCGTCTACGGCCGCACCAAGTATGAGGGCGAGCAGGCTATTTTGAGCCTGGGGCTGGCGCGGTTCTGCATCATTCGCACCGCCTGGCTTTACGGCTTCGGCAAGAAGAACTTTGTCAGCAAAATCCTGGACATTTGCCGGGAAAAGAAGAACATCGCCGTGGTGTACGACCAAATCGGCTCGCCCACCTATGCGGCGGATTTGGCCAAGCACAGCGTGGAGCTGGTCGAGCTTGGCGGCAACGGCCTTTTTCATATCGTGAACAGCGGGCAGGCCAACTGGTCGGAACTGGCTTCCGAAGCGGTAAACTACTTGCAGATGGAGTGCCAGATTACCCCGGTTACGGCCCAGGAATTCGCTTCCAAGGTGCAGCGCCCGGCTTATTCCGTGCTGGACTGCACCAGCTTCACGCAAAGTACCAGCGTTACGCCGCGCCCTTGGCCCCAGGCCCTGCGGGAATACCTGATGCTGGAATTTCCGGACGGTTTCTGATCCTTGTCCGCCACTCCGCCCAATTTCTCCATGCCCCAAAAAAATTGGCCCTCAAAGATCCGGCCCCCTAAGATCTGGATAAACACCGGGGAAATTTCCGGCGACCTGCACGGCGCCTCTCTGGCCAAAGCCCTGTGGGAGCTGGAGCCAAACCTGCGCCTGCTGGGCATGGGCGGGCCGGCCATGCGCGCGGCCGGGGTGGAGAACCTCTTCCAGGTGGAAGAGCTTTCCGTCATGGGCCTTACGGAAGTATTGGCCAAACTCCCCAAAATCCTGCGCCTGCTCAAGAGCGTCGAAAAACGGCTGGAGTTGGAGAAGCCGGACGCCCTGGCGGTCATTGACGCGCCCGCGTTCAATTTTCGCCTGGTCCGGGCGGCCTGCCGTCTGGGCATTCCCGTTTATTACTACATCAGCCCCAAAGTCTGGGCCAGGAACGAAAAGCGGGTGTTTTTCCTCAAGGAAAACGTGCGCCGCCTCATTTCCATCCTGCCTTTTGAAGTGGAGTTCTTCGCAAAATACGACCTGCCGGTCGACTACGTGGGCAACCCCTTGCTGGACGCCCTGAACCTGCCGGAACTGGACAAACTCTCGCCCATACCGGGCCGGGTGGGCTTGTTGCCGGGCAGCCGTCGGCGGGAAGTCAGCTCGCTGATGCCGGAGTTCGCCACGGCCGCGCGCCTGCTCCTGGAGCAAAAGCCGGAGCTGGAGTTCTGCTGCGCCGTCGCTCCCGGCCTGGACGAAGCTTATTTGCGTTCCTTTTGGGACAAGAGCCTGCCCATTGCCTTTTTCCGGCCGGAAGAACGCTACCAGGCCATGCGCCGCTGTGAAATGCTGTTTGCCGCTTCCGGCACGGCCGTGCTGGAAAGCGCCCTCATCGGCACGCCCACCCTGATTGCCTACAAGCTCTCCCGGCTTACCTTCGCCTTGGGTAAACTTCTGGTGAAGTCGCCGTTCATCGGCTTGCCCAATCTGATTGCCGGGCGAGAGATTTTTCCGGAGCTTTTGCAGGCGCAGGCCGATGGCACCAATCTGGCCCGCCTGGCCCTGCACTGGCTGGAGCCGGAGCGGGACGGGGGCGCGCCAGGCGCGTCTTACTTGACCCTGAAGCCCAAAGGCGGGAGGGAAGGCCGCCTGCTCGCCATTGGCGAAGTGCGGCGCGAGCTTGCGGAACTGCGCCAAAGCCTGGGCGGGCCGGGCGCCACCGGCCGGGCGGCCGGAATTATTCTGGACGATTTGCAAAAATTTCAGAGTGTTGCGCGCGGAAAGCTTTCGTCGGATTTTCCAAAAAAATGAACGCCGGCTGTATCAAAATACTCTAAATATAAGCTTCGCCCTCGGCGCACAACCAGACCGGGCCGCCGATTTCCGCCCGATAGGCATCCGGCTTGCCCGCAACTTTTTGCAGGCGGACCAGCAGCCGTTCATGGCTGGGCTGGAATATTTCCAGGTTCAGCGTCCAGCCTTCCCGCTCCGGCTCCGCCTGGGCGGCCGTCAGCAGGCTGAGGGCCAGCGAGGCCGAGCCGCAGGCGCTTTCCAGAATGCTGGTCCGGGTTTCCGCCACGTGCACCAGCGGGGTGATGCGGTAATACATGGTTTTTACGCCGTCCGGTCCTTTGTCCGGGCAAAAGTCCTTGTACCAGACCACGCCGCTGGCCGGCTCGTTTTCCAGGCGCAGGTTTTTGCGCCAGACGGCCGCTTCTTCTTCCAGCGCTTGAGACAATCCGGACGTCGGGCTTGTGGGCTGAGGATGGCGGTTTTCATCCAGCAACAGGTGGCAGATGCCAGGCAGGCGCACCAGCACGGCCCCGGGGGCGACTTGCCGCATATCTTCCTGGCTCGCGCCGCATTCCATAGTCACGTAACAATCCAGCTCAAACAAAGGGGCTTGTTCCTGCCGGCTCAGGCGCAGCAGGCGCTTGCCATCGGCCACCCGGACCGGCAAGGCGGCGGGTTGCCCGGAACAGCTTACCAGGCCGAAAAGATCCTCGGTGCCGGCCAGGGGCAGAAAGCGGTTTCGCCGGGCCGCCTCAAAGGCCAGGCTGCGGGTGGCGTTCAGGCAGAACTCGCCGCCCATCATGTCCAGACGGGGTGGGGCGGCCTCGGTGTTGACAAAACCGACCTGCTCGGCCTGCAGGTGCAAGGGGTGCATCAGGCGCAGAGCGGTTTTCATGCGCTCGCCGGCCGGCAGGGGCGGCGCCGTGACCAGGATGGTCGGGTTGCCGCCCGGGATCAGCTTGAGAAAATTCAGCCTTTTTGTCTGATTGTCGTGCCCGTACTCCTCGCCAGACATGTTGCCCCCTCGCGTCGTGCTTTGGAAAATTAAATATTTTTACGAACCCTATTCGTCCCAAGGAGTGCTGCTATTCATGATACGTAAGATAAAATAGGTTTTTAAGCAGGTCAACCGATTCATGAAAAGGCGTTCCAGCCGGCTCCGCTCTCAGGAACGAAGGCCGGCGTCGCCGCCGGCCCCAGGGCTCGCTCCAGATGCGCCGTGAGGCCGGGGTGGAAGTCCGGCTTCCGCCCCGGCGCTTCAGGTCCGGCTAGATGAATGATCCGACAAATATCACGAGAATGGCGGCCGGGCAGACGAATTTGACACAGACCGTCAGCCAGGTTTTCACAAAGGAGCTTCTGACGTTGGCGGCGGCCAGAAACTTGTCCATGCCCCAGATCCAGCCCACGAAGACGGCGATGATGAAAGCGCCGCTCACGATGATGTAGTTGCTGGTGAGGAGGTCGATGTTGGCGAAAAAGCTTTCCGACATGATGGAAGGGATGCCGACGGCCACGGCCAGAAGCATGGCGATGGCCAGGGCTTTGTCACGGCTGAGGTTGAAGCGGTCTTTGACGGCGCAGACGATGGCCTCCAGAATGCCGACGGACGAGGTGACCGCGGCGATGTAAAAACCGATGTAGAACAAAGAGCCGATAATACGCCCGCCGCTGATCTGGTTGAAGATGTTGGGCAGGGAGATAAAGGTCAGTCCCGGTCCGGCCGTCGGCTCCAGGCCGAAGGCGAACACCATGGGGAAGATCATGAAGCCGGCGCCCAGCCCGGCTACGATGATGGCGGTGCAGATGGCGCCGGCGCATTTGCAAAGATTCTCGCCGGGGTTCTTGATATAGCTGCCGAAGACCATGGAGGCCAGCATGCCGATGCCGATGGCGAAGAAGGCCTGACCCAGAGCCACCAGAAGCGAGTTGAAAGAGAACTTGCCTAAATCCGGCTCCAGCAGAAAGGCCACGCCTTGGCCCGCTCCCGGCAGTTGCAGGCCCTGGTAGATGATGATGGCCATGATAATGGCCAGCATGGGCAGCAGGACCTTGCACAGCCGCTCCACGCCCTTTTCCAGGCCGCAGCGCACCACCAGTCCGTTAAGGCTCCAGTTGACGCAGGCGAAAAGAATCACTGTGCCGGAACTGACGGTCAGGTTTGAGAAATTGTCGCTCAGTTGGGCCGCGTCCATGCCGGCCAGGGCGCCGCTGGCGGTCTGGAAGAGATAGTACAAAATCCAGGCGTAGATGGGAGCGGTATAGGCGAAGATGAACAGGGCCGCCAGGATGTGCAGGTAAGCCGCATGATGCCATTTTCCGCCCGGCGCCAGAGTCTGGTAAGCCTTGACCGGCGCCGACTTGCCGGCGAAGCCGATGGATATTTCCGCCGTCAGGAGCGGAATGCCCACCAGCAGGATAATGGCCAGGTAGGCCAGGATGAAAACGGCGCCGCCGTTGACGCCGCACACGTACGGGAAGCGCCACAGGCTGCCGACGCCTACCGCGAAACCAATCGCCACTAACAAAAAGCCGATCAGGGAGCTGAATTGTTCCTTCGGCTTGTAATGGTCGCTCATTTTAATTTCTCCCTCGGGGGCTCGAAGTTTGCCGCCGGAAAAACGGTCTGAGAGTAGCCGGGGGCCAGTGCATGCAAGCCGGCGCATGACGGCGGTCCGGGCCTCGGAGGTGAAACCCGGGCCGCCGTCCGGCTTAAGCGGGGTTAATCGCCGTAAATAAGTTTCTGGCAGATGGAGTAGACTCTTTCGGTGGGGGTGACGCCCAGCGCCTTGGCCTGGGTGAGGTTTTCCCTGGTGTTTTTGGGCAGGATGGCGTCCGACTTCTTGTTGACGTTTTCCAGCCGGGCTGCCTCGCCGTAGAGGTAATGCTCGGCGCCGCAGATAACCCCGGCGGCGTTGTGCCACCACTCGGCCTGGAAGAGGATGCCGCGCTCGGCCAACAGTTTGGCCAGGCGGATTTCCTCTTCCTGGCTGGAGGCCCGGAGCTGGTTGTTGGCCGGGCCCCAAATGATCTTGAACTTGAGGTCGGGTATGTTTTCCTCGGTGATGATGCCGCCGATGGCGCAGGGGCAGAAGATTTCCGCATCGACCTTCAGGATTTCATCCGGCCTGACCGGGGTGATGTCTTTGTCCGGATAGGCGGCCATAAGTTTTTTGACCGAATCTTCGCTTCTGGCGGTGACGAAAAGCTTCACGTCTTCGTCCAGCAGATGCCCGGCCATATACCAGCCCACGGCGCCAAGGCCCTGCAGGGCAACGGTTTTGCCCTTGAGGCTGCCGTCCTGTCCGAGGAACTTCAGGGCTTCTTTAAGGGTTATATATATGCCGTAAGCGGTGGGCTTGCCGGTTTCGCCAATGGGCGAGGAGGGGCCGCCGGTATACTGGGCGGAGAAGTGCTTGTTCATGACGTCGGCCATTTCCGTGGGAAAGTTCATGTCCGGGCCGGTCATGGTGCGGCAGCGGTCAATGGCGAAGGCCAGAAAGCCCATCAGGTCCAGGTTTTCCAGATCCAGCGGCGCCATGTGCACGGTGGTCTTGCAGCCGCCGAAGTTGATGCCGGCCGCGATGTTCTTGAAGCTCATGGCCCGGCCCAGGTTCAGACCGTCGATGATCACGTCCAGCTCTTCGTCTTCAAAACCGTGGCGGCGGATGCCGCCGGCCAGGGTGGCGTGGTAAAGGTTGTTGAGGCCCAGCTTGCGGCTGTGCTGGTTGCACATGAAACGGATGTTGTACTTGTCGTGGTAGTAGCACTCCATGCCGAAGTGTTTGCCCTGGCGCAGCAGGTCCACCACCTGGGCCAGATAGCCGTCCAGTCTTTCTTTTTTGTAAAGGGCCAGCACTTCCCCGCTATTCAGGTAGCGGGCGTCTTCGGTCAGAAGGCTCTCGGCGTAGAATGTTTTGTTGTAGTTGGAGAAATCAAGATCCGGCGCCCACTCTTTGGCCGCATAATAGCGCGCCTGATCGGTTCTGAAATCGTACTGGATTTTCAGAGTGGTCAGGCCTTCCTTTTTCAGCGGAGTGAATAAACTGCTCATCATTGCCTCCATAATAGGGTTGAGTTGTTGACTATTTCGTGCATCATGCACGATAAAATTGAAAGTTAATAAAAGCTTTGACAGCTTGCCGGTTGCGCATTAGGCGGCGGGTGGCCGCAGTTAGTGAGTTTATTTTTCGTGCATCATACATCGTGCATGATTAAGATGCAACAAATCATAATTATGTTGCCGTGTCAATCAAAAATCTTGCGCAAACCGCGTCTTGGCCTTAGCCTGCGTAAACGCTCCGCGCGTTGCGACGCGTGCGCGAATAAAGGATGGAGAAACGCATGTCCGTCATATCCAAGACGACTATCAAAGAGCAGCTTTACAGTGAACTTAAGCAGAGAATTCTGGACCGAAAATATATGCCAGGGGACAAGCTGGTCATCGACAGACTGGTCAGTGAACTGGCCGTGAGCAATACCCCCATCCGCGAAGCCCTGAGCATGTTGGAAAGCGATGGTCTGGTCGTCACCACTCCCAACAGCGGCATCCGGGTGGTGGAAATGAACGCCGCGATCTTGAATGATGTAAGCCAGGCCGCTTACGTTATGCTGGCCGGCGGCTACGACCTCTGTCGCCGGCTTGGCCTGGAAAAGGCGCTGATTGAGCTTATGCGGGACAGACTGGAGCGGCAGTTGCGGTTGCTTGGCAAGGGAGACAGCGTAAAGTTTCTTCAGGCCGCCATCGTCTTTGACAAAAGCTTTATCGACGTCACCGGCAACAAACGGCTGGTTACCATGTTCGACCGGCAGGCCGAGGTATTCTTCCTGGCGGTGGCGGGGCGCAACCGCGACGCCAGGCAGATAGAAGAGAACACCAAAGACCACCGTGACATGCTGGAGGCCGTCAACCGGGACGATGCCCGGGCGCTTGAGGAGATCCTGGCCCGGCATTACCGGCAGAACCCCAAGCCCGTAACAGGCGTCGCCTGAGCCGGCCGGCCTGAATCGGCTTGATGCCGCGCCCGGCCGCCGGAGGTCGCCGCCCCGGTTGTCGCGTCGCTCGCGTAAAGGCTACGGTCGTTTCAGGAGCAGGGCCAGGCTCAGCGCGATTCCTCCGAAAAGCAGCGCCTGATAGGGCAGACCGGCATAGGAGTGCAGGGCGTTGTGCGCCAGACCCGCCAGGTACGGTCCGGCGAAGGAGCCTGGCAAGGCGTGCATGGTGATGATGCTGAAGTTCAGCGGATAGTTGCGCGTGCCGTAAAACGAGGCGATCACGGCGGAGTGGGCGATTACTCCCAGTCCATAGCACAGGCCGGAGATGATGAAGATTAAGGTGACGAGAGCGCTGTCGCCCGTCCGCAGGCAGACCAGCAGCAGGCCGGCGTAAAGAATCACCCCGACGGAGGCCCCGCGCATCAGTGTTTTGCGCCCGAACAGGTCGAAGCAGAAGCCGCCCAGCATCCGGCCCAGGCCGTTGGCCATGGAGATTATGCCGGTAAGCACGGCGGCGGCGGCGGCGGCGATGCCAAGTTCCTGCGCAATGGAGGAGGCGTGTCCGATCAGGGCCATGCCGATGCCGTTCATGATGACAGCCCAAGCGAAATAAATATAAAAAGACTTGCGGCGCAGCATCTGGCCGGCGCTTACTTCGCCGCCGCTTTCACGCGTTTTTTTGCCGCCGTGCGGCTGAGGAAAGACGGAGTCGGCCGGGGGCGGGTTGATCAGAAAGGAAGCGGCCAGGTATAAAACGGCGTAGGCGATGCCGAAGGCGAAAAACGTCTCCCGCCAGCCGGCGCTGTTCAGCAGGCGGTGGCAGAGCGGGCCGAGGACCAGGGCGCCGGCTCCGAAGCCCATAAGCATCAGCCCGCTCACGATGCCGGTCTTGTCCGGAAACCAGCGCAGCATGTTGCTGAGGATGGCGTTGTAGCCCATGCCTACGCCCAGACCCACCAGGCCGCTGTAGCCCAGATACATCTCCGCCAGGCTGTCGGCGCGCGAAGCCAGGATGAAGCCCGCCCCCAGGAACAGGGCGCAGGCCGCCACGATACGCCTGAAAGGCAGGCGTTTGCTGGCCAGGCCGGACACCAGCCCGCCCAGGCAGAACATGGAGATGCAGAGGGAAAAGGCCAGAGCGGTTTCGGAACGCGACCAGCCGAATTCCTCTTCCAGAGCCGGGACAAAAATGGACCAGGCGTAGATGATCCCTAGAAACAGGAGTAGCGCCAGACCCAGCGCCGCGTAACACCAGCGCTTGCCGGAAACCGGCGCGCCTTCGGCAGTCGTCGCTTTATCGCTCAAGTCGCGCCTCATGATAAACCTGCTTTTCCCTACCGAGTAAGCTTGCGGTACTTGATCCGGTGCGGCTGGTCCGCTTCCTTGCCCAGGCGTTTTTTGCGTTCGGCTTCGTATTCGGAGTAGTTGCCGTCAAAGAACACCACCCTGGAGTCGCCCTCGAACGCGAGCATGTGGGTGGCGATACGGTCCAGGAACCAGCGGTCGTGGCTGATTACCATGATGGTGCCGGCGAAGTTTTCCAGGCCGTCTTCCAGGGCGCGCATGGTGTTCACGTCAATATCGTTGGTCGGTTCGTCAAGCATGAGCACGTTGGCGCCCGATTTCAGCATCATGGCCAGGTGCAGGCGGTTGCGTTCGCCGCCGGAGAGCACGTCCACCTTTTTCTGTTGGTCCGCGCCCATGAAGTTGAAGCGGGAACAATAGGCGCGGGAGTTTATTTCCCGGCCGCCCAGCTTCACGGTGTCGTAACCGCCGCTGATAAGCTCGTACACGCTCTTGCCGGGGGTAAGGCTTTCGCGCTCCTGGTCCACCCAGGCCGTCTGCACGGTCTCGCCGATTTTCAGGTCACCGGTGCCGGGCTTTTCCACCCCGGCCAGCATTTTGAAGAGCGTGGTCTTGCCGGCGCCGTTGGGGCCGATGATGCCCACGATGGCGCCGGGCGGGATGATGAAGTTCATGTCTTCAATGAGTAACGTGTCTCCCATTGACTTGTTGACGTGCCGGGCTTCAAACACCACCTTGCCCAGGCGCGGTCCCGGCGGGATGTAAATTTCCAGGTCCGGGGCCAGGCGTTCGGATTCGTGCGAAAGCATGGCTTCATAGGCGTTCAGGCGGGCCTTGCTCTTGGCGTGGCGGCCCTTGGGCGCCATGCGCACCCATTCCAGTTCGCGCTGCAGGGTCTTGTGGCGTTCGGCCTCGGCTTTTTCCTCGTTGGCCAGGCGCTTTTCCTTCTGTTCCAGCCAGGAAGAATAGTTGCCTTTCCAGGGGATGCCGTGCCCGCGGTCCAGTTCCAAAATCCAGCCGGCCACGTTGTCCAGGAAGTAACGGTCATGGGTGACGGCGATAACGGTGCCGGGAAAGTCTTTGAGAAAGCGTTCCAGCCAGGCCACGGATTCGGCGTCCAGGTGGTTGGTTGGTTCGTCCAGAAGCAGGATGTCCGGGCTCTTGAGCAGCAGGCGGCACAGGGCCACGCGGCGCTTTTCCCCGCCGGAAATTATCGAGACGGGCGTATCGGCCGACGGGCAGCGCAGGGCGTCCATGGCCATTTCCAGTTTGGAATCAAGGTCCCAGATACCCTTATTGTCCATGAGCTCCTGCACCGCGCCCTGGCGTTCGATCAGCGCGTCCATGGCTTCGGGCTCCATGGGCTCGGCGAACTTGGCGTTGATGGCGTCGTAATCGTTGCGGATGGCGATAAGCTCGGCCACGCCTTCCTCGACCACTTCGCGCACGGTGCGCGTTTCGTCCACCAAGGGCTCCTGCTCCAGGTAGCCGATGGTAAAGCCGGGCGCGACGTGGGTTTCGCCGTCAAAGTTCTGGTCCACGCCGGCCAGGATTTTCAGCAGCGAGCTTTTGCCCGAGCCGTTCAAACCCAGCACGCCGATTTTCGCGCCGTAAAAATACGAGAGCGAGATGTTTTTAAGAACTTCCTTTTGCCCGTGTTTCTTGGAAACACGGTACATGGAATAGATGATTTTATCCGGTTCGTTACTCATTATTGTCCCTTGTGCTTCGAAAAGCGGAATTTACCGCCCTCATACAGGCAAATTCCCTTTCCGGCAAGCCGCGACCGGCCGATTTTCAGGGCAGACGCATATATGGCCCCGCCCGGTCCGCTTCGGGCAGAGCCTGTTTATGGCTTTTCTGCTGACAGGAACGGCGGCGGGGTGTATGTTCACCGCGATAATTGATTGCGGAACGGTAACGATGAAACGCGAAAGCAGAGTGATAAATTTGGGCGGCCTGAAAATCGGCGGCGGCAATCCGGTGGTGGTGCAAAGCATGACCAATACGGACACGCGCGATGCCGCCGCCACTTTGGACCAGATTGCCCGCCTTAAAGCCGCCGGTTGCGAACTGGCGCGTCTGGCCGTGCCGGACTTGGCCGCGGCCAGGGCCTTGTACTCCATTTGCCCGGCCTCGCCTCTGCCGCTTGTCGCGGACATACATTTCGAGCACAAGCTGGCCCTGGAGGCGGTAAAAGCCGGCATTCACGGCCTGCGCATCAACCCGGGCAATATCGGTTCCGAAGCCGCCGTGGACGCCGTGGCCCGGGCCGCGGCCGGGGCCGGCATTCCCATTCGTGTCGGCGTAAATTCCGGCTCGGTGGAAAAAGATCTGTTGCGCCGTTTCGGCGGACCCACGCCGGCCGCCATGGTGGAAAGCGCCCTCGGCCACGTGCGCTTGCTGGAAGAGCGCAATTTTTTCAACATTAAAATATCCATCAAGTCCTCCTCGGTGCCGGATACCTTAGCCGCCTACCGGCTGCTGGCGCAGCGTTGCGACTACCCGCTGCACATCGGCATCACCGAGGCAGGCACGCTGCTGCGCGGAGCCGTGAAGTCGGCGGTGGGCCTGGGTATTCTCCTGTCCGAAGGCCTTGGTGACACCCTGCGCGTTTCCCTCACGCATGACCCGGTGCGGGAAGTGGAAGCGGCCTGGGAAATTTTGCGCGCGCTGGGGCTGCGGGCGCGCGGGCCGGAGATAATTTCCTGCCCCACCTGCGGGCGGACGGAAATTGACCTGATCCGTTTGGCCGAACAGGTGGAGGAAAAGCTGCGCGGCGTGGATGAAGTATTCAGCCTGGCGGTCATGGGCTGCGTGGTCAACGGGCCGGGCGAAGCGCGCGAGGCCGACCTGGGGCTGGCCGGCGGCAAGGGCAGGGGCGTGATTTTCCGCAAGGGCGAAATGGTGCGCGGCGTGAGCGGCGACACCCAAACCCTGCTGGCGGCCCTCATGGCGGAAGTGGAGGTCTTTTTGGACGAAAGGCGCGGCGGCCGGAGTTGCTGATGGGGCATATTTACCAGGTTCGTGAACTTACCCGGGCCGTGAAGAGCCTCTTGGAAGGGCAGTTTCCTTTCGTCTGGGTGCAGGGCGAGATTTCCGCGCTCTCCAGGCCTTCTTCCGGGCATATTTACTTCAGCCTCAAAGACGAGGAGGCCTCGCTCGCGGCGGTCTGGTTCAGGGGCAACCAGCAGGCGGAGGAAGCGTTTGACCCGCTCACCGGCGAGGTCTACGCGGGCGGACCGCGCCCCGGTCTGGCCGCGCGCCTGGAAAACGGGCTGGAAGTTATCTGCGCCGGGCGCCTTACGGTCTATCCGCCGCGCGGCGGCTATCAAATTGTGGCCGAACTGGTGCAGGAAGCCGGAAAAGGGCGTCAGCAAATTGAATTTGAATTGCTCAAGGCCGAGTTGGCCGCCAAGGGCTATTTCGACCCGCAGCGTAAAAAAGCGCTGCCGCTCCGCCCGCGCCGGGTGGCGGTGATCACCTCGCCCAGCGGCGCGGCCGTTCATGACTTTTTGCGCATTGCCGGGCCGCGCGGCCTGGCCTCTGAAATTCGCGTCTATCCTTCGCTGGTGCAGGGCGACGCGGCTCCGGCCGGCCTGGCCGCCGCTCTCGGCCGGGCCTGTGCCGAGGGTTGGGCCGAAGTGCTGGTGCTGATCCGGGGCGGCGGCTCGCTGGAAGACCTTTGGGCCTTCAACAGCCGGAAGGTGGCCGAAGCCATATTCGCGAGCCCCTTGCCGGTGCTCAGCGGGGTAGGGCACGAAGTGGACGTTACCTTGGCGGACCTGGTGGCCGATTTGCGCGCGGCCACGCCCAGCCACGCCGCCCAGTTGCTCTGGCCGGAGCGGCGTGAACTGGCCCAGCGCGTGGACGAACTGGAAATGAGACTGCAAGCGGCCGTGCAGGCTCAACTGGGCCGTTTTGAAAAAAAACTCGCCGCCCGCGAACAGATTTTGCGCCTGCTCTCGCCCCTTAACCGGCTGGAAAAGGCCGCGCTGGCCTTGGAAAGCCTGACCAGGCGTCTTACGGCGGCCGTGCCGGCCAGCCTGGACAAAAAAGAGCGCGGCTTCCGTGGCTGTCTGGCCTCGCTTGAGCGAGCCATGCCGCAGCGGCTGGACCTGGTCGGCCGGAGCCTGGAAAATTTTTCCCTGCGCCTGGCCGGGCTGGACCCGCAGTTGCCCTTGCGCCGGGGTTACGCCTTGGTGAAAAAGGCGGACGGCGGCATTCTGCGCAGCAGCGTCGAGGCCAGCCCCGGCGACGGCCTGGAGCTTTGTCTGGTAGACGGGACTGTGCCGGTTGTGGTAGCTAACGAAGATCGTCCGCAGCCAAGAATTTGCATATCGGTGCTATAAATGAAGAACATCTCAACCCATGGCCGCTTTGCCGCTCGCGCCTCTTGCTTTATCCTGCTCCTGCTGGCCGTCGCTGGCGGCGCTTTCCGGGCCGAAGCGGCCTCTCCGGCCAACAAGGCCCCGGCCGCCGCGGGCCAGGTAGTGCTGGCGGCGCGCCACCTGAAAAGCGTGGGCACCGGCGAGCCCTTCCTGCTGAACGTG
>JAISDX010000151.1 GCA_031264465.1 Deltaproteobacteria bacterium
TGCGCCCTTTTACCAGGCAAAGGGCGCAAAAAGAGTAGAAGATGACAGATATCCGTCCAAAAAACGATCAATTTCTCAAAAATAAACCCCCAAGAGAAAACGTCGGGATAATACATGAATTGTTAAGCTTTTACCTAGGGAAACGCTGAACAATTCAGTGCTTACCTAACCTGAGAAATTGCGACCACCTCAGCTTTTTCTTTTGTAGCAGGCGGGCGTGCAGCCGGTAATGCGCCGAAACATGGCGATAAAGGAGGAAACGCTGGAGTAGCCTAAATTGAGTTAGTCTCGACTTGATCTGACAATTACCCCCTGCTTTCAGGGTTGTTTCCAAGGAAACAGCCCCGAAATACTCTAAATATTCGTGGCGTAAAAATCTATTTCATGTACAAAACCCAAACCAGGAACAGCGTTTCTTTTTTCGCACCGTTGACCAGCTTGGGCCTCTGTGCTAGCGATATGCGGATAACTTGCCGCCGTCACACATTTTAATTCAGGGCTGCGCTTTTTTATGGAACCTATTCAGTTGGGCAGAGGAGACGCTGCATTCATCCGCGAGGTTGAAGCCGGAAGCCGGCAATCAGTGAACAAATGCTGCCAGTGCGGCAACTGCACGGCCGGTTGCCCCATGTCTTTCAGCTACGACTACACGGCCAGCCAGCTCATGCGGCTGGTGCAACTGGGCCAGCGCGAACGCGTGCTCTCCTGCCGCGCCCTCTGGATGTGCGTCACCTGCGAGGCCTGCACCACCCGCTGCCCCAACGAAATCGACGTGGCCCGCGTGCTCGACGTCTGCCGGCACATGGCCCGGCGCGAAGGCTACGCCGGGGTGCGCGCGCAGCGCCTGTTCGTCAATTCCTTCCTGCTGCCGCTGCGCCGCTTCGGGCGCTCCTATGAACTCGGCGTCATGGGCCTGTTCAAACTGCAATCTTTCAAATGGTTCGCCGACCTGGCCCTGGCCCCGGTCATGCTGCTCAAGCGCAAGCTCCCCTTCCTGCCGCACCGCGCCAAAAACCGCCGGGAAGTGGCCGATATCTTCAAACGCTTCGAGGAACGCCAGCTCCGGGCCCTGCAAGCCCGCACCCCGGACCCGGAAGACTTTGAAAATTCCGGGGAGGAGGTCCGGCCATGAACGCGCAATTTAATCAGCCGGGCCGCGCTTTTTCCTACTACCCCGGCTGCACCGGCGCGAGCACCTCGCGCGAGTACGATCTCTCCACCCGCGCGGTCTGCGAACACCTGGGCCTGAAGCTCGTGGACCTTCCGGACTGGAACTGCTGCGGCTCCACGCCGGCGCATACCGTGGACCACGCCCTTTCGGCCGCGCTGTGTTCGCGCAACTTCGCCCAGGCCGAGGAACTGGGGCTGGAAACCATGCTCACCCCCTGCCCCAGTTGCCTGAAAAATATGCATAACTGCCTGGAACGCCTGAAAGAGCCCGAGTTCGCGGCCAGGGTGCGCGAACTTGCCCGGCGGCCTCTCGCCAAAAACCAGGCCGTAAAAAGCGTCCTTCAGGTTTTTTACGAAGACATCACCCCGGCCGGGATCGCCCGGCGGGTCAAAAAACCGCTCAAGGGACTGCGGCTCGTCGCCTACTACGGCTGCCTGATGAACCGCCCCGGCCGCTTCATGCATTTTGACGACGAGGAAAACCCCGTTTCCATGGACCGCATCCTCGAAGCCCTGGGGGCCGAAACGCTGCCCTACCCGCTTAAAAACGAGTGTTGCGGCGGCGCGGCCGGCATTGCCGACAACAAGGTGGTGGCCCGCCTCTCCGGCAAGCTCCTGCAACTGGCCGATGCGCTGGGGGCCGACGCCATGGTCACGGCCTGTCCGCTCTGCCAGATGAACCTGGACCTGCGCCAGCGGCAGGCCAACCGCTTTTACGGCACGAGCATCACCATGCCAGTATTCTACTTCACCCAGCTCATGGGCCTGGCTTTCGGCCTGCCCCGGAAAAAACTGGGCCTGGGCAAGCTCATCGTCAGCCCCAAAAGCGCTCTGGCCAAAACAGGGCGCGGCCAGCCCGATATTATGGCGCACAATCTGGATGGAGGCGCGCTATGAGGATAGGCGTTTTCATCTGCCATTGCGGCAGCAACATCGCCGCCACCGTGGACGTGCCGGAAGTTGCCGCGGCCGCGCGCCGCATGCCGGAAGTGGTCTACGCTTCCGACAACATGTACTCCTGCTCCGAACCCGGCCAGCAGGCCATTGTCGAAGCCATCCAGGCCCACAACCTGGGCGGGGTGGTGGTGGCCTCCTGCTCGCCGCGCATGCACGAGCCCACCTTCCGCAAGGCCGTGGAACGGGCCGGGCTGAACCGATACCTGTTTGAAATGGCCAACATTCGCGAACACGTCGCCTGGGTGGGCAAGCACAAGCGGGCCAACACCGCCAAGGCCACGGAACTGGTGCTCATGGCCGTGGAAAAGCTGCGCCTGAACCGCACCCTGGCGCCCAGGAAAATTCCGGCCACCCGCAAGGTGCTGGTGGTGGGCGGCGGCGTGGCCGGCATCCAGGCCGCCCTGGACTGCGCCGAAGGCGGACTCAGCGTGGTGCTGGTGGAGCGCGAGCCTTCCATCGGCGGCAAGATGTCCAAGTTGGACAAGACCTTCCCCACCATTGACTGCTCCAGTTGCGTGCTCGGCCCCAAAATGGTGGAAGTGGCCCAACATGAGCACATCGACCTGCACGCCTATTCGGAAATCGTTTCCGTAACCGGCTACGTGGGCAATTTTGCGGTGACCATCCGCAAAAAAGCCGCCTACGTGGACTGGGAAAAATGCACCGGCTGCGGCCTGTGCATGGAACGCTGCCCCAGCCTCAAGGCTCACGACCGCTTCAACGAAGGCATCGGCGCCACCACGGCCATCAATATTCCCTTCCCCCAGGCCATCCCCAAAAAAGCCACCATCAGCGCCGCCCACTGCATCCGGCTGAAAACCGGCAAATGCGGGGCCTGCGCCAAGGCCTGCCCCAGCGGGGCCATCGACTACGAAGACCAGGACCGCGAATTCACCGTCACCGTCGGGGCCGTCGTGGCCGCCACCGGCTACGACCTGACGGACTGGAAAGTATACGGAGAATACGGAGCCGGCCGCTACCCGGACGTGATCACCGCGCTCCAGTACGAGCGTCTGCTCACCGCCTCCGGCCCCACGCAGGGGCGCATCAAGCGCCCCTCCGACGGGAAAGAACCCAAAACCGTGGTCTTCATCCAGTGCGTGGGCTCACGCGACCCTTCGGTGGGCCGCCCTTACTGCTCCGGCTTCTGCTGCATGTACACCGCCAAGCAGGCCATTCAGACCAAGGAGCACCTGCCGGATTCGCAAAGCTACGTTTTTTACCTGGATATCCGCGCCCCAGGCAAGGGATACGACGAATTCACCCGCCGCGCCCAGGAAGAATACGGCGCCGCATACGTGCGCGGCCGCGTTTCCATGCTCTACCCCATTAAAACCCCGGACGGCGAAAAACTCCTGGTGCGCGGCGCGGATACCCTGGCCGGCAGCCAGGTGGAGGTGGAGGCGGATCTCGTTGTCCTCGCCGTGGGCGCGGGCGCGGCCGAGCACGCCCCCCGGCTGGCCGAAAAACTGCGCATTCCCTACGACGCGCACGGCTTTTTCCTGGAAGGGCACCCCACGCTCAAGCCCATTGAGACCAACACGGCCGGGGTATACCTGGCCGGGGCCTGCCAGGGGCTCAAGGATATTCCCGCCTCCGTCGCCCAGGGGAGCGGCGCCGCCGCCAAGGTGCTGGGCCTGCTCTCCCGGGGCGAGCTGGAAAGCGACCCGCAGACCGCCGGCGTGAACCTGACCCGCTGTACCGGCTGCGGCAAGTGCATTGACATTTGCCCCTACGGCGCCGTCCAGGAGCTGGAAGTTCGCGGCAAGCCCAAAGCCGGGGTCATTGAAGCCGTCTGCCAGGGCTGCGGGCTGTGCACCGCCACCTGCCCGCAGGGGGCCATCCAGCTCTCGCACTGCACCGACAACCAGATTCTCGCGGAGGTGGAAGCCCTATGCCGTTGCTGAACAAGCATGACCGCCGCCCGGAACATCGAGAGGCCCGCATCGTCGGCTTTCTCTGCAACTGGTGCTCTTACGGCGGGGCCGACACCGCCGGGGTCGGACGCTACAGCCAGCCCAGCGACCTGCGCATCATCCGCGTGCCCTGCTCCGGCCGGGTCAACCCGCTTTTTATCCTGAAAGCCCTGCTGAACGGGGCCGACGGCGTTCTGGTTTCCGGCTGCCACCCGCGCGATTGCCATTACGCGGAAGGAAACTTCTATGCCCGGCGCAGGCTGGAGGCCGTGAAACGCTTCCTGCCCACGCTGGGCATAGACCCGCGCCGTTTCGAATACTCCTGGGTCTCCGCCGCCGAAGGCGGGCGCTGGCAGAAAGTGGTGACCGAGTTCACCGCGCAAATCCACTCCCTGGGCCCCAGCCCCCTTATGGCCGACGCCCCGGAGTTTGACTTCCTGAAAGAGTGTGGAATTTGAGGAGAACACCTTGGCGCTTCGTGAACAACTGAAAAAAATGATCCTGGAAGTCCTGCCGGGCGTTGACTGCGTCATCGGCTGGGGCGCCGGCTATGACGCCCTGCACGCCGCGCCGCTGTTCATGCGCGCGCCTGAAGACGTGGAGCGCTTCCTGTCCGGCCCGCTGGGCGCTTTCGGGGCCGTGCAGAACCCGGCCCTGTTCCTGCCGGAACTGGCCGGCAAAAAAATCGGCCTCGTGGTCAAGGGTTGCGACTCCCGCTCCGTGGTCCAACTGGCGGCCGAAAATTTGATCAAGCGCGAGGAGGTGGTCATTATCGGCTTCCCCTGCGAAGGCGTCATCGACCTGCACAAGCTCAGGAATAAATTAGCCGCCCATTTTGTGGTGAATGAACCGGGCGGCGTGACTGCCGTAAACCTGGCCGGCGATCACCTTGCCCTGACCGCCGGCGGACAGGAATACACGTTTAAACGCGATGAAATCATGGCGGATAAATGCCCGCGTTGCCGCGAGCCCAATGCCGTAATCTCCGATTGTTTTGCGGGCATTGAACGCCGGGCCGACAATATTGCCGACGATTATGAAGACATTGCCGCCCTGGAGCGGATGAGCCTGGAGGACCGTTTCCGGTTCTGGGAACAGGAAATGTCGCGCTGCGTGCGCTGCTACGCCTGCCGCAACGCCTGCCCGCTCTGCGTCTGCCGCGACCATTGCGCGGGCGCCAGCCGCGATCCGCACTGGCTCACCCAGGCCGACTCCACCCGCGACAAGTTCATGTTCCAGCTCATCCACACCCTGCACCTGGCCGGGCGCTGCACCGGCTGCGGCGAGTGCCAGCGGGCCTGCCCGCTGGGCATTCCGGTGCTGCTGCTCAAACGCAGCCTCGGCCGGGCTGTTGAGGAAATGTTCGATTACCGGGCCGGCCTGGATACGGAAGCAAAGCCGCCGCTGCTCACCTTTCGGGTTGAAGAGCGCAAGATCAAGGAAAGGGAGTGGTAGCCGCCATGGACGCCAAGTTTATTTCCCGCGGCCAACTGCCGGAGTGGCTGCGCTCGCTGGCCGCCCGTTTCGCGGTGCTGGCCCCGGCGCGCGCGGGCTCGTCCGTGATCTACCGGCCGGTGGACCCGGAAGCGCCGCCACGGCAACCGGAGCTGGCCGTAAAACCCACGGAATCGGCCAAGCGGGCGCTGTTCCCCCTGTCCGAAGCGCTCCTCACCTTTGTCAAAAACCAGCCTGACGGCAAGCCGGGCCTGGAACTGCGTGAAACCCCGCCGCCGCGCCCCTGCCTGGTGTTCGGCCTGCCTTCCTGCGACGCGCGCGGCTTCCTGGTGTTCGACCCGGTCTACGCGGGCAGCGGCACGGCTGGAAAATTCCAGGACAATTACTACCTCCGGCGGCGCGAGCAGGCCGTGCTGATCGTCAAAACCTGCCCCCGCCCCCTGTCCACCTGCTTCTGCAACTGGGTCGGCGGCGGCCCCGCCTCGACCGAAGGCGCGGACGTGCTGGCCACCGAGCTTAAAGACGGCCTGGTGCTGGAAGCGCTTACCGGCAAGGGCGCCAGGGTGCTGGACTCCGCGTTGCTGCGCCCGGCGGCGGACGAACAACTGACCGCGGCCGCCCAAAGCCGCGCCGCCTCGGAAGCGGCCATGCCGCCTCCCGTGGACATAAGCGGCTGCGCCCGGGCGCTGCGCGGCAAGTTCGACTCGGCCGGGTTCTGGCAGGGGCACTCCGCCGGCTGCCTGTCCTGCGGGGCCTGCACCTGCCTGTGCCCCACCTGCTACTGTTTTGACCTCAGCGACGAAGAACGCGGCAGCCGCGGGGTGCGCCTGCGCAGTTGGGATTCCTGCATGCTGCCGCTCTTCACCCAGGAGACCGGCGGCCATAACCCGCGCGCCGCCAAGGCCGCAAGGCTGCGCAACCGGATAAGCCACAAATTTTCCTTCTACCCGGACCTGCACCCCAGCCTGCCTGGCCAAGACGGCCACATCGCCTGCTGCGGCTGCGGACGCTGCATCCGGAGCTGCCCTTCGGCCGTGGACATCCGGCGCATCGTCACCGAGGCCCTGGGGACAGCCGCCGAAGGAGCGGAATAATGCCGAACAACCCCTATCTGCCCCAGGTGGCCACCGTTCTGGAAGTCATTGCCGAAACGCCCGACATCAAGAGCTTCCGCCTGCGCCTGGACGACGAGGCCGCGCACGCGGCCCTGCGCTTCGAGCCCGGCCAGGCGGGCCAGCTTTCGCTGTTCGGGGCGGGCGAAGCCACTTTTGCGATCAGCTCTCCGCCCAGCCGCAAAGAATACCTGCAATTCAGCGTGCTGCGGGCCGGCGAGGTCACCACCGCCCTGCACGGCCTCATGCCGGGCGACAAGGTCGGGGTGCGCGCCCCCCTGGGGAATCACTTCCCTTACGACGACATGAAGGGCAAGGACATCATCCTTGTCGGCGGCGGCATCGGCATGGCACCGCTCCGCCCCCTGCTGCTCTTCATGCTGGACAACCGGGACGACTACGGCAAAATTTCCCTGCTTTACGGAGCCCGCTCGCCCGGCGACCTCGCCTATATGGGCGAAATACGGGAATGGATGGCCCGCGGCGACCTGAGCGTCACCCTGACCATCGACCGCGAAGTTCCCGAATGGCCGCACGAAGTCGGGCTGGTCCCCCAGGCGCTGGACAAACTCAGCCCCAGCCCGGCCAACGCCGTGGCCATAACCTGCGGCCCGCCCGGCATGATCAAATACGTGCTCCAGACCCTCAAGAAACTGAAGTTTGCCGACGGGCAAATTTACACTACCCTGGAAAAACGCATGAAGTGCGGTGTGGGCATCTGCGGCCGCTGCAACATCGGCGACAAGTATGTCTGCATTGACGGGCCGGTGTTCACCCAGGCCCAGCTCACGGGCATGCTCAACGAACTCTGAAAAAAAATGTGTGTTCGAGACAAGTTATATATAAAGAAGCAGTATAACAGATGCTGGACATCAAAATTATCAAATCATCATCATTAAAAAAATTTCAATTATCATCTTCGTATGAGGTGATAGTTGTAATGCCGATGATTGATGTGGAATTGGCAAAGAAAGCAGTGAGGTATTGAAAAAGAGAACAAAACAGGAAGGATTGTTATTATTGGTTGAAGATGATTTACGACTTGGATTTATTATGGTTACCAATCTTGTCTATGCCAAGACATCATCAAGGTATTTTGTATATACGGCACAAGACGCTTATGCCGGTGAATTTTGGCTGGATTATGCTTTAGATACGATAAAGAAATCAAATTGTGGATTACTTGCTTTCAATGATGGTAGATTTTTTGGAAAGATAGCGGTTTTTGGATTGGCGGATAGACAGTGGGCAAATAAAATATACGGAAAATTCATATTTCATCATCAATATAAATCTCACTTTGCTGATACCGAACTTTCTGTAATTGCTTCTCAAACTTCAAATCTTGTTTTTAATTCAAACGCTTTACTGATAGAAGTGGATTACGAAAAGCATTTACACGGGAATAATCAAGATGATCACATGTTGTATATTGAAAGGGCAAAAACAGGATTTGACGGTAGAATTGCTGCATTTACAGTAAAATAGAAATTTCTGAATACTCATTTGTAGTATTTTTGGAGATGCATATATGCCTGAATTACCGGAAGTGGAAACAATCGCCCGTACCCTGGAGCCCCAGGTGCAAGGCCGTTACATCGGCCAGGTGGAAGTGCTGGCGGAAAAAACCGTACAGTACGGGCGGGAGCGCTGCGGCAACCTCGCCGGAACGCGCATCGACAAAGCCTGGCGGCGGGCCAAGGTGCTGTTGGTGGACCTGACGGCTGCCGACGGGCAGCCCCTGAGCATGGCCTTTCACCTCAAGATGACCGGCCAGTTGTTCGTGCACGCGCCGGCAGTGCCGCCGCACAAGCACACCAAACTGGTTTTCAGCCTCTACCCGGACCAGGCCGGCGCCCTGAAGGGCGGCGAGCCGGAATCCCGCCTGTTTTTTGACGACATGCGCACCTTCGGCTACTGCCGGATCATGCGGCCGGAAGACTTCGGCCAATGGCCTTTCTGGAGCAAGCTCGGGCTGGAACCCCTGCTGCACGGGCCCCAGGAACTGGCCGAGGCGTTCAAGGCCAAACGCGGCAAGATCAAAGCCGTACTCCTGAATCAGGAAGTGGTCTGCGGCATCGGCAACATCTACGCGGACGAAGCCCTGTTCCGGGCCGGCATCCGCCCGGACGCGCCCACTGACGGGCTGGACCTCGGGCGGCTCGCCCGACTGGGCCAGGAAGTGCGGGAAATATTGCAGGAATCCATCGACGCCTGCGGCAGTTCCATCCGCGATTATCGCGACGCCAACGGCAACGTCGGGGCCTTCCAGAACACTTTCCGGGCCTACGGCCGGGGAGGCCAGCCCTGCACGGTCTGCGGCCGGACCATGACCGCCTGCCGGGTGGCCGGACGCGGCACCGCCTATTGCGAATATTGCCAGAAATAAACCCTTGCCCGAACCTGCATATGGAGTAGCCAATGGACAACCCCTGGAAGCACATCGACCTTTCCGACTACGAGCGGCACATGAGCGACCCCGGCGTGGGGCAGCTCCAGGCCTTCAGCCGCATACTCCGCGAACAGCTGGCCGACTGGCGGCCGGCCAGCCTCTGCATGCTGGGCGGCGGACCGGGTGCCGGGCTGGAGCATGCGGACAGCAATTTTGTGCGCCGGGTATACCTGCTGGACATCAACGAATCCTATCTGGCCGAAAGCCGCTCCCGCCACCCGAAACTGGCCGGCATTCTGGAAACGCGGGCCTGCGACCTAGGTGAGCCCGGCCTCATGCTGCCTGATTGTGACCTGATGGAAGCCAGCCTGTTCATCGAATACATCGGCGTGGAAACCTTTGCCGCCCTGGTCCGGCGCAACCTTGACAAATTCAGGGTGCTCTCCTGCACCATCCAGAAGAGCAACGCCAACAGCTTTGTCAGCGCCTCCCCGACGGCGCACAAGCTGGCTATACTGGGCGACCTGCACCATGACGTTGAGGAAGAGGAACTCACTGCCGCCCTGGAGAAAACCGGCCTCAGGGTGGTAAAGCGCAAAGTATACGACTTGCCCAACGGCAAGGAATTCATCAGGGTGGATTTCAGCCGAAACCAGGGAAAGGCTGAGTAATGAGGCTTTTTGGTTCCCGGCAAGCCTGCTCCGGCGACCGGGTTTCCCCAAGCCTACCGTACCCTCTTGTAGGTCCCGCTGATGTTGGCCGGGAAAATGCCCCTGTGGCGGATCTCCAGGGTGTCGCCGTTCAGAATGTAATATACGAGGAGATCTTCAAAGGCATCCGGCTTTTCAGCGCGGGTCAGGCTGTTGGCGGGGGTCCGGAGCGAGTTCCATTGGATGACCATGGAATTTCTGTTGAACATGAACACGCCTTCCAGTGTGTTGCGGGCGTCAAAGAACAGGGATTTCGCGGCCACGTATCTGACCGTGTTGCCGGAAAACTCCAGTTCATCCTTCTCTGGCCCCACGCTCCATTTGCCTTCCAGCCAGGCAGGATTCTCTTTGGCAAAGGACAGGTAGGAAGCCAGGGCTCCGGCTTTTATCTCGCTCTTCTCCCGCTTTTCGGCAATTTCTTCTGCAAGCGCCGCGAGTTTGGCCTCGTCGGTTATCTCTCCGAAAATAAAGCTCACCCTGTCGGGGTGCAGAACGTAATCAAGGGTATAGTGCTTTCCCTCCGCAAAGGTGAAGGACAGGGAAGCCTGCGGCTCGTTCGCCCTCGAACCCACCAGGACAGAGATGGTGTGTTTGCCCGGCGGGAAAAAGAGCGGCTTGTTCCCCGACCAGAAGTATCGCGGTTGTTTATCCGGAAGCACATAGTCCTTCATGGAGTTGCCGGATGCGCCGTCCAGGCCGGTTATGAGCAGGCCCGTCTGCACCACCAGGACGCAGGGCAGGCCGGTAAAAACCTCCCGGCCGGCAAAATCGGCCTCCACCAGCACCATGTCTATGCTTTTGGCGTACAGCAGCGCCGCCTCCTCTTCCGGGGAGCGCATGGCGCAGCCCGCGCTCAGAAGCAGCAGAACCACGAGAAGGCAGCGGGGCATCAGGTTTTTCATGGCTGCATGTCCTCCCGAAACAATCCCTAATAGATCTTTATATACTCATCCAAACTCTCGGCCGAGCAGTTGCGGCTTACCCAGAAGGCGGCCGCCCAGACCATCAGAGCGGTGGCCTGGGTGTCGTCCAGGCGCTTCAGCTTGGCTTCCAGGCTGGTTTTGCTGGCGCCGTGCTTGGCGTGAATCATGTTGACGTCGCAGGAATCCATGACGCGGAGCAGCAGGTAGGAGAGGCGGGTGTGATCGGGCAGGAGCTTGATGTCGCGGTGGGCATCGACAATGGTTTTGAGTTCGCCCGGCGTGTAGTTGGAGCGAATGCTGTTAATGGCCCGGAAAAAGGTATCCACGGCCCAGGGCAAGATGAACTCCGCTCCGGCGCTCTTGGTCCGGAAGTAGTCCTTAAGCCATTTTTCCTGTTCTGACGATATGCGTGCTGCTACCTGCGGCATAATTTTCTCCGCCAAAAATTAAATAACCGTTGAGCTTGTTCCAATATAAAACAACACCAATTTAAGTCAAGAGAAAGTCTAGATTTATTACCCGAATATAAACGCCGCTCTGCCGCTTGCTTGCGGCGGCCGCCCTCAGGGCCGGCTCCCCAGTTCGAACAGTCCGAACAGATCCCCGCCCTGCGCGTCGTTGATGACCAGCAGGGGGAAATCTTCCACCTTGAGCTCGTGTATGGCCTCCGGCCCCAGATCGGGAAAAGCCAGAACGCGGGCTTCTTGCACACAGGCGGCCAGGAGCGCCCCGGCCCCGCCGGTGGCGCCGAAATACAGCGCCCGGTGCTCCCGTAGCGAGTCGCGCACTTCCTGGCCGCGCGGCCCCTTGCCGATAGTGGCCTTCACCCCGTGCGCGTGCAGGAGCGGGGCGAACGCGTCCATGCGGTAGCTGGTGGTCGGCCCGGCCGAGCCGATGGGCCTCCCCGGCGGGGCCGGGGTCGGGCCGCAATAATAAATGACCGCGCCCCGCAACTCGAACGGGGCCGGCTCGCCGGCCCGCAGCAGCCGGAAAAGCCGCTGGTGGGCGGCGTCACGCGCGGTGTAAATGACGCCGCTCAACAGCACACTGTCGCCGGCGCGCAGGCTTTCCACAATTTGTTCGCCGGCGGAGCCTTGCAGCGGAGCGGTTATTTTAACCGGGCGGCTCACAGCAATACCGCCGCGTGCCGGGCGCTGTGGCACTGGATGTTCACGGCCAGGGGCAGGCTGGCGATGTGGCAGTTGGCCTTCAGGATGTGCAGGCCCAGGCAGGTGGCGCGCCCGCCCAGGCCCATGGGGCCGACGCCCAGCCCGTTTACCAGTTCCAGGAGCTCCCGCTCTTTTTCCCGCAGGTCCGGCTCCGGGTTGGGCTCGTCCAGCGGGCGCAGCAGGGCTTTTTTGGCAAGCAGGGCCGCTCTTTCAAAAGTTCCGCCAATGCCCAGGCCGATCAGCAGCGGCGGGCAGGGGTTGCCGCCGGCCGCGCGCACCCGTCCGAGCACAAAATCTTTTATGCCCGGCCAGCCTTGGGCCGGAGCCAGCATGGTCACGCGGGACATGTTCTCGCTCCCGCCGCCCTTGGCCAGGAAACAAATACGCAAATTTGAACCGGGAACCAGCTCCAGATGTATAATGGCCGGCGTGTTATCGCCGCTGTTTTCGCGTGTGAACGGGTCGCAGGACGACTTGCGCAAAAAACCCCGCCCGTAGCCGCGCCGCACCCCTTCGTTAATGGCTGCGTACAAGTCTCCCCGCAGGCGCGCTTCCTGCCCCAGCTCCACAAAAAACACCGCCAGCCCGGTATCCTGGCAGAGCGGCAAGTCTTTTTCCCCGGCCAGAGCGGCGTTTTGCAGCAACTGGCCGAGGATTTCCCGGGCGCCGGGGTTATGCTCCCGGGCCAGGCTCTCCTCAAGCCCGCGCAACACGTCCGGGGGCAGGCGGCGGTTGGCCTTAACGCAAAGTTCGGCCACGGCGGCGCTGATCTCTTCAGCGGTGATGATTTTTTCCAGCATGGCGTTTTGTAGCCGTATTTCCCGGACCAGGCAAGCCCGCTGACCGGAAAGCATATATGGCCCTGCCCAGCGCGCTGCACGAGGAGCGCCTCAGGCGCGCATATTAAAAAATATGCCGGGTTCCCGCATGATGATTTCCAGCAGGGTGTCGCGCAGGCTCTGTTCGTCGCCGGGGGTGGCCCGCTGCCTGGCCATATCCAGCACATCGGCCCGGCGCTCGTAAGCGGCGACTTCCGAGGCGTAGAGGCCGGCGCGGGCCTCATAAATTTCCCGCATGCTGCTGAACAGGGAATCCACTTCCAGCAACATCCGGTCCGTGACGGCCAGGGAGCCCTCTTCCGTGTCCGTGGGCCTGAAAGCGGTAAAAGCCGTAATGTTGAACAGGGTCAGCCCCATGGTTTCCCGGCCGACCTGCAAAACTATTTTCCCGGTGTCGCCGCTGGGGTCCGGGGTGATGTACTTTTCACTCTTCCAGGCGTTGCCGTCCAAAATCCGCAGGCCCCGGTGGCTGGTGTGCTGCACGTCGGCGGCTATCAGCC
>JAISDX010000109.1 GCA_031264465.1 Deltaproteobacteria bacterium
CTGCGGGTTTTGCTGACGCAGGGCCGCAACCCGGAACACCGTATCGAGGCGGCCTTCCAACTGGCCGGCATAGCCGGGGAGGCGGGAAAATACCGCGAAGCCGTCAACCTGTACCAGAACATTCTGAACCAGCGCCCGGACCTGCCGCGCGTGCGCCTGGAACTGGCCCGGGCCTATTTTCTGGATAAAAACTACGAAGACGCCGCCTTTCAGTTTGAACTGGTCAAAGGCGGCGACCTGCCCCCGGAAGTGCTGGCCAATGTGGATATGTTTCTGGACGCCATCCGCCGCCAAAAAAACTGGACTCTGGATTTTTCCCTCTCACCCGTGTTCGATTCCAACACCAATCAGGCTTCCGACGGCAGGGACGAATGCATTGACACCGCCGTCGGCCCCCTTTGCCGTACCCTGGAGGACAAAGCCAGCGGCCTGGGCCTGAGCGCCAACGCCACCCTGGATTATTTCCGGCGCTTCCATCAGGATTGGGGCCTGCGGAGCACGCTGGGCTTTTACGGCACGGCCTACGAAGAGAGCGAGTATAACGACTATATCCTCTATGCCGCCACGGGGCCGCGCTACCTGTGGGACAGCGGGGAAGCCAGCCTTCAGCCCTTTTTCCGCAAACGCTGGATCGGGGACAAGGAGTACAGCGAGGAGTACGGCCTGCGCCTGGATGCGCGGCAAATTTACGGGCGTCTGCT
This sequence comes from Deltaproteobacteria bacterium, assembly GCA_031264465.1. Taxonomy (GTDB): domain Bacteria; phylum Desulfobacterota; class Desulfovibrionia; order Desulfovibrionales; family Desulfovibrionaceae; genus WRHT01. The sequence continues at coordinate 702 of JAISDX010000109.1, forward strand.
GTTGAACGCCGGAGCGTCCTTTGCTTCCGCCGGCTATGCCGATGCCTATGTGCACAGCGTCCTGCAGGGACAATCCTGGAACGCCTACCTGCAACCCCGCTACATCCTGACGGATCGCGCCTTTATCCAGGCCGGTCTGGACTTTTTACGGGAAGAGACCAGGGAACGCGCTTACGCCAATGACAACTGGCGTTATTCCATCGGGGTCTACCAGGTCTTTCCCTACGGAATTTCCCTGTTCCTGGAAGGCAGCCTGATGCAAACAAAGTATCAGGCCCCGCAATGGTACGTTACCCGCGACAACCGCATTGACGAGGCGACCCGGAAGGATCAGACTTGGCGCTTCCTGGCCTCTTTTTCCAGCACCGCTCTGGAGGAGTACGGCCTGACGCCGGTTCTGCAATATAGCTACACCAAACGCGATTCCAATATCTGGACCAGAGAATATGACCGCCACCGCCTGAACCTGCTGGTCAACTACAGGTTTTAGGTGTTGTGGCGTTGAATTTGAGCAGATCCGCCCTAAGCGTTTTGCGAAAGAATGAGTTCGACTTCCTCGACGGAAAGTCCGGTGCCCCGGGCCAACTGCCCCGGGGTCTGGCCCCGGCGGTAGCCGCTGAGAATGAGTTCGCGTAAAAACTGGGGCGAGCGGCACACGCTCTCGGCCTGCTCCAGCAGTTTGCGCAAGTCTGCCGAGCGCTCTTCCAGCAGCAGGTCAAGCTGGGTCAGCTCCTGCTGGCGCTGGGCGAAGCTTTGCATCAGCTCCCGCTCCAGGCTGGCGTTCAGGGCCAGCTTGTTCAGGATGCCGTTCTGGTTGGCCTGCAACTCGGTGAGTAACTGCTCGGATTTTTGCAGACGGCGGAAAAAGCGCAACAACATGATAAAGAGCGCCAATTCCACCAGCGTCAGGGTCAGGGTGATCAGGTAAAAAACCAAGGGCTTAAATCCTTACGTTAACGATATTGCCGGCCCAGACGTCGTCTTCGGGCGCGCGCGGGCCGTCTTCAAAGGGCTCGGCGCCGGGCTGGCCGGAGCCCGGGCCGGAACGGTGACCGGCCTGCTGTTCCGGGTTTTCCTTGTCCCGTTCATTCTTGGGTCTGACTTTCTGGCCGGCTTCGTCCGGCACCGGCTTTTCAATTTTTTCGTTTTCCCTTTTCAGGGTTTCCTGCATCATCTGCTGCAGGAGCAACTGCTTGATGCCGGGCGCTTCCTGCTCTTGCAGCGCCACCTTGGCCACGTGGTTCATGGGAGCTACTTGCGCAACAAAATCGCTCACAGACATGCCGCACCTCCCGCATCTGGTCGTTCAAGGTCAAATTTTACACCGCCGGGACGCGCGGGTCATGCTATTTTCCGCCCTTCCCCAAGGGCTGTTCATAAATTGGCGCGCCTAGCGGATAATGAAATCCGCCAACAATACCTCTCTTATCTTTTCGGTCGTAAGGTACTCATTTATTATGCTGACCATGTCTTTTTTCAAGGTTTCCATGTTCTGGCTGTCGGACAGGAAGGCGTAATCCTTGTTGATCAGATAATAAAAGAGCGCGTCCCGGATAACCAGCTTTTTGGCGTTGAATTCGAGAACGTTGTCATTATTGTTGGTGGGAATGCCGATCTTGCAGTTGAGCAGGCGTATTTCGCCGGCCTGGTCCGTTATTTCAACCCAGAAAGCCGGCACTTCGATAACGAACTGGTCCGTGTTCGCCGGGCCGGTAAAAGGCGTGCTCGGCACGGTTATCACCGTGGCTCCGGGCGGGATTTCCGGTTCCGCCTCGTCGCCGCTGAAAATCAAAAAACAAGCGGCCGCCCCAAGCCCGAACAACCCCGCCAAGCCCAAAACCAGCAGCTTCTTTTTGCTCTTTTTAGGCTTGGCTTCTCCCTCGGCCTCGGCCTTGGGGCGTTCTTCCTTTTTTACGGGTGCCGGCGGCGGGGCTTCCTCCTCCTGCAAAAACGGCGCCCCGTCAAGGTCCAGCTCAACCTTGCCCGCTTTTGCCGGCGGGGCGCTGTCGGAAGGCGCGGCATTGAATGCCGGAAGCATTTAGGCAACCCGCCTATGGGAAAATCTTGTCGATTTTCTGTTTGAGCGTCTCGGGGGTGAACGGTTTTACAATGTAGTTGGAAACTTTGGCCTGCACCGCTTCAATGATGTTTTCCTGCTGGGCTTCGGCCGTAACCATCAGGAAGGGCAGGTCGGCGAATTCGTCGCTGTCGCGCACTTTGCGCAACAGGTCGATGCCGGTCATATGGGGCATGTTCCAGTCGGAGATGATAAACTCGATTTTGTCCTTGTTCAGCACATCCCAGGCCGTGGTGCCGTCGTCGGCCTCGACGATGTTGGTGAAGCCGAGCTGGCGCAGAATGTTCTTGATGATGCGGCGCATGGTGGAAAAATCGTCAACTACCAGGATGCGCATATTCGGATCAAAAGGCATGGTCTCTCCTTGTGCTAATGCAATATTGAACGCCGGCCTTACTCCGGCTGCGCTCCGTACTGGCTCGCGAATTCGCGGCGCAGCCTGCTGAGCGCCTGCGAATGCAACTGCGAAACCCGGCCTTCGGTAATGCCCATTACTTCAGCCGCTTCGCGCATATTGAGCTCGTCGGTATAATAGAGCGACAATACCAATTTCTCCCGGGGTGTCAATTGTTCTATAAGATCCGCCACTCTGGCGATCATTTCCCAGGTGGCGGTCCGGGTGTAGGGTTCGCCGTTCGGGTCACTGTCGCCGCTAATCACGTTTTCCAGGGCGTCCAGCGAGAAGCAAATCTGGTTTTGCAGCGCTTCCAGCCCTTCACGCACCTCTTTTTCCGAAAGTCCGGTCAGTTCGGCCAGCTCGCGCTCGCTGGGCATGCGGCCGGTGTTTTGCTCGCTCTGGATGATGGCGCTGTCAATCTGGCGCACTTTCTGGCGCAAGGAGCGCGGGAACCAGTCCATACGGCGCAGTTCGTCCAGCATGGCGCCGCGAATGCGGCTTTCGGCGTAAGTGTCGAATTTGACGCCCAACTCGGAGTTGAATTTGCTGAACGACTCCACCAGTCCCATGGAACCGGCGCTGACGAGTTCGCTCAGGTCAATGTTGCGCGGCAGCCGCGCTTTCAGGCGCACGGCCAGATATTTGACTTTGGGCGCGTAGTGCCTGGCGACAAGTTCCTGTTCGGCGGCGGTAAAGTCGTTCCAGGCGACCGCGCCGGAGTCGAGATCCAGCCAGGGCGTTTCCGAAGGGGAGGCCGAGCGCGAGTGCGCGGCGGACTTGTAAGCCTGGTCCGCTTGCTTCACGCTGCCGCGTCCGGGTTTGATTTCCATGTCTTCCGGCCGCATTCCCGAAACGGGCTCGGCCGGTTCCGGCTGTTCAGCCGGTTCAGACTGTCCGGTCAGCTCGGCCAACCCGGCCGTCTGTTCACGGATTTCAATTTCCGAAGAGCAGTTTTTTCCAAAAGAATTTGATGTTTCCATCCAAATTCACCGGCACTTCCCACGTTTGCACTTTCTTGGCCAGTTCTTCCACGGCCTTGGCGGCCGGGCAGTTCGGGCTTTCCACACAAAAAGGACGCTGGGCGATTACCGACTTGCGCACCGCCGGGTCGCGCGGCACAAAGCCGGCCAGCTCCAGGCTCACCCCGTCCAGGAAATGATCGCAGGCGTTGTAGAGCCGCTTGAAAACGTCCAGGGCGCTTTTTTTGTCCTGCGCCATATTAACAACAATTTTAAAATGCTGCACGCCGTGATTTTGCTTCATTACTTTTATGACCGCGTAGGCGTCCGTCAGCGAGGTGGGCTCGGTGGTCAGCGCCACCAGCCGTTCCTGCGCGGCTAGGTTGAAGTAGAGCACATTGTCGTTTATTCCGGCCCCGGTGTCCACCAGGAGATAATCGATCCGGTTTTCCATGGCGTCCATGGATTCCAAAAGCTCCAGCTTCTGCCCGGTGGAAAGGCTGATCATCTCGCTGGCCCCGGAGGAAGCGGGCAGTATTTTGAAGCCGTAAGGCGTGTCCGTCAGAATTTTGTCCAGGCTCATGCCTTCGTGGAACAGGTGGAACAGGTTGTATTCCGGGGTCAGGCCCAGAACCACGTCAATATTGGCCAGGCCCAGGTCGGCGTCCAGCAGGATCACCCGCTTGCCGCTTTTGGCCAAAGAGCAGGCCAGGTTGGCCGAAATGTTGGTTTTGCCCACTCCGCCCTTGCCGGAGGTTATGGAAATGACCAAGGGGGTTCCGCTCATAAATCGTCTCCAGAATAGTCGTCGCCGAGGCTTGGCCCGGGGTTTTGCGCCCTTGCGTAAGCGGCGGCCGGGGAGTTGGCGCGCCCCGCCGGTCCGGCGGCCGGCCCGCTGTGCCCCGTATGGGAAATGTGCAGGGGTAGTTCATGTTTGAAAATGAGCCGCCAGAGCATCACCTGGCTGGCCGGCAACAGGGTGTTCAAAATGCCGGCGCCGAAAGACAGGGCCGAAACGGGCAGGCCGGAGGCCAGCGCCACGTTCAGGAGCGCGCCGTAGCGGCCGTATTCGTCCAGCTTGCTCCAAATGATGCTGCCCGGCAAATCAAGGTGATAGCGGTCCAGGAGCGTCAGGGTGAAGGCGTCGTCGTGGCTGGGCGGCAGCACCAGGTGCAGGGCGGTTTTGAGGGCGCTGTCGCTGTTGTAGAGCCCCAGCGCGGCCGCCAGGTCGCGCAGACAGGCGCCGCTGGACAGGCCGGGCAGGTCCACGATTACCCGATCAAAACCCTGGGCGGCGATTTCCGAAAGCACGCCGCGCATTTCCATGGCGTTGCCGGCTTCACGGTAGGCGAAGTCCGAAAGCCCGGCATAGTGTTTAAGCAGCAGCCGCCCGCCGCCGCGATCCGCGTCGGCGTTGACGATGCAAACCTTGCCGCCGGTCCCTTCCAGCCTGCCGCCACGGGATACGAGGGCGGAGCGGCTTTTTTCGTAAGCCAGGGCCAGGCGCACGGCCGTGGTGGTTTTGCCGGAACCGTAAGGCCCGGCCACCAGGTGCACTCGTTGCGGCCAGTGCTCGATGCCCCAGGGTTTTACCGGGAGCATGGCGCTTAAGGACGTGAGCGCCGGGTCGCCCGGCGCTTTGGCCAGGCGCCGGTAAAGCTCCAGCAGCGCCTGGTCGCCGGCGCCTTCGCGTTGCAGGTATTCCAGGGCGGTGCGCTGGCTCCCGCTCAGCCGGTCCAGGTTCAGGGCCGGCTTCATCAGGGCGAACAGGTGCTTTTTAATGTTGTCCCACTCGTCCAGAAAGTGTTTGGGCAACTGCGGCGCGCCGGGCAGGCCGCCCCCGGGCTGTCCGCCGGTCTGCCCGACGGTCTGGCGCTCGTTGCCCGGCACAGCTTCTTCGCGTTCCAGGGCGGCCGTCATGGTCACCAGCTTCAGGCCGCCGGCCGTGGAAGTGCGCGAGTCCAGAATCACGGCCTCGGAGCCGAACGAGGCCTTGATCATGTCCAGCACTTCTTTGTTGCTTGCTCCTGTAAAGGTTTTTACCTGCATAGCCCGGTTTCTTTTTTGCGGGCCGCTTTCCGCGCGGGGAAGGCGGCGGTTGCAATCCTTTAGCCCTACGGCATTTTGACGAAATTAACAATATCCCGCTTGCTCCGGGCCTTTTCCTAAGTAAGGCTCACGTTGCCCATGGCCGTCAGCCGGATGTCCGGCGGCACTTCGGCCTGCGAGATTACCGGCACGCTGGGCAGAAAGCGCGTCACCAACTGGGCCAGGTGCGGCCTGGTCATGGGCGAGGCCAGCACCACGGGCTGCCCGTCGGTGTTCACGGCGTTTTCCACCGCTTTGTTGATGTTCTGAATCAGGCGCTGCGCCGAGCCCGGGTTCAGGGCCAGGAACACGCCGCTTTCCGTCTGCCGGATGGATTCCTGCAACAGTTGTTCCGTGCCCGGGTCCAGAGTGATGATGGGCAACGCGCCCTGAGAATCCATGTAAGGCTTAACCACGGTTCGCGCAAGCCGTTCACGCACGTATTCGGTAAGAATCTCGGGGCTCTTCGCGCCCTGGCCCATGTCAGTAATGGTTTCCGCGATGCTCAGAAGGTCGCGGATGGAAACGTTTTCGCGCACCAGGTTTTGCAGCACTTTTTGCACCACGCCCAGGTTGACGGTGCCGGGCACCAGGTCTTCCACGGCCTTGGGGGCGTACCGGCCCAGGTTGTCGAGCAGGCCCTGCACTTCCTGGCGGCCCAGAAAGTCGCCCAAGTGCCGGCGGAACACTTCCGTAAGGTGGGTGGCGATAACGGTGGAGGGGTCCACCACGGTGTAGCCGGCCAGCATGGCTTCTTCCTTCTGCGCTTCCGGAATCCAGATGGCCGGCAGGTTGAAGGCCGGTTCGCGGGTTTCGATGCCGCGGATGGAGTGCTTTATATTGCCCGGATCCATGGCCAGGTAGTGGTCCACCAGAATTTCGGCCGAAGCCACTTCGTTCCCCTTGATCAAGAGGCAGTACTGGCCGGGCTTGAGTTGCAGGTTGTCGCGCAGGTGGAGCGAAGGGATGACCACGCCCATATCCAGGGCGAACTGCCTGCGGATGGAGCGGATGCGCGAGAGCAGGTTGCCGTTTTGCGCCTCGTCCACCAGCGGGATGAGGCCGTAGCCCACTTCCAGCTCCAGGATGTCCAGCGGCAGGAGCGACTGCACCTCCTCGGGCGTATCCAGGCCGGCCGGCTGTCCGCCGCCCTTTCCGCCGGCGCCGATCTGGCCGAGGGGCTGCGGGCCGGTGGTCAGGCCGGCCTTTTGCGGAGCGGCGGAGCCGGCGGCTTCCTTGGCGGCGCCGCTGTCGGTCAGCCGGGAGATGATGAAAACAAGGGCGGCAAAGGTCAGGAAGGGCAGCGTGGGCATGCCGGGCACGATGGCGAACACCGCCAGCACGCCGGACACCAGCTTGAGGGCTTTGGAATTGCGGGTAAGCTGGCTCAGAAACTCTTCGCCCATCTTGGCTTCGGCGGCGGCGCGGGAAACGATGATGCCGGCGGCGGTGGAAGTGATGATGGACGGAATGGTGGAAACCAGGCCGTCGCCGATGGTGAGCAGGGTATAGGTGTTGAGGGCGTCGCCCCAGGCCATGTCTTTTTGCAGCGTGCCCAGGAGGATGCCGCCCACGATATTGATGATGGAAATGATCAGGCCGGCCATGACGTCGCCTTGCACGAACTTGCCGGCGCCGTCCATGGCGCCGTAGAAGTCGGCTTCCTTGCGGATGGTCACGCGGCGCCTGGTGGCTTCTTCTTCGTCAATCAGGCCGGCGTTCAGGTCGGCCTCAATGGCCATCTGCTTGCCGGGCATGGCGTCCAGGGTGAAACGGGCCGCCACTTCGGCGATGCGCGTGGTGCCGGCGGTGATGACCATCTTGTTCAGGATGAACAGAATCATGAAGATAACGGCGCCGATAACGTAAGAGCCGCCCACCACAAACTCGCCGAAAGACCTGATGATGCTGCCGGCGGCGTCGGTGCCCTGGTCGCCGTTCATGAGAATAAGGCGGGTGGAGGCCACGTTCAGGCCGAGCCGAAGCAGAGTGGTGACCAGGAGGAGTGACGGGAAAATCGAGAACTCCAGCGGTGAGAGCATGAACATGGAGGTAATCAGAATGAGGATGGACAAAGATATGGAGAGGCAGAGCATCATGTCCAGAATGAAAGTCGGAACCGGCACCAGCATTACGAACAGGATCACCACCACGCCCGCTGCCAGAAAAATGTCGCCGGATTTGCTGAACCGTCTGGATCCCCG
>JAISDX010000136.1 GCA_031264465.1 Deltaproteobacteria bacterium
CCGCCGGCAATATCGTCTTCCGTGGCCGGCCGCACTTCCAGGCTGACGCGCCGGGCGCTCCGCCCGCTCACGGCCTGCACCGCGTTGATCAGCACGTTGTAAAAAGCCCGGTAAAGCAAGTCCTTGTCGCCGGTAAGCATGAAGGCGCCGGGTGTTGCCCCGCCGTCTTCGGTCATATAGGTTTTGGCCAGGTCCACCTTGTTGGCGGAAAGCTCCGGCCCCAAAAAGGTCAAAACCTGTTCGAGCACCGCTAGGATGTCCACCGGATCCTGCCGCAGCGCCTTGGGCCGAGCATAGTCGAGAAAGTCGGTGACGGTCTGCGAAAGCCGGCGGCTTTCGTCATAAATTGCCTGCAGGATACCCGCGCTGGTCTGGTCCGTTTCCTTGGTGCGGCCCAGCAGGAACTGGGCGCTGGAGCAGATGATGCCCAAGGGGTTGCGTATTTCGTGGGCAATGCCGGCAATAACCCGCCCCATGCCGGCCAGTTTTTCATGCTGGTGCAGAAGCTGAAGCAGGCGTTCCTTTTCGCTGACCCTGGCTTCAAGCGCCTTCTCGGCCCTGGTCAGGAAAAACACCATGATCAGGAAAATCAGCAGGCAGGAGGTCAGCACCACGGCAATCAGGGTGCGTTGGAACTGAATTACGGCGATCATGTCCGCGGTAATGTCCTGGGTGAAGGCCAGCACTCCCATGACCGGCCCGTCCTCCATGGATGAATTGAGCCGGTTTTCAATGCGCAAGGCGGCCGTGGTACGCAGGATGAAAGAGCCGGGCTCCAGGTTCAGGGTGAAGAAGGCTTCAAACATGGAAGTTGTGCTGTCCAGGCTGAAGATGGGATCCTGGGAATCCATGGCGATTTTGATTTCCGGCGTGTCCAGGTCCGGGCGGCCGAGGTCTTCAATGTTGATGGTGTAGGTGACCACGTTGTTGTAGTCGTAAATGCGCAAGTCCTGCACGTTCATGCCGTGGATGGCCTGGCGTACCAGTTGATCCAGGCGTTCATACTGGGCCGGCTGGCGCAGCGCGATGCGCCCGAAGCCGACCAGGGTCGGCAGGGTGAAGCGCCGGTAAATCTGGTGGTTGAGGTTGTCGCTCAGAAGGGCGGCAAACTCGTACTGCTTGGTAAGCAATACCTGCCTGGCATTGTTGCCAATCATCAGGCACAGGAAAACAGATAAGCCAACGATAAGTACAAGAAACACCCAGGCCAGGTAGCGGGACATGCTGCCGGAGCGCATTTCCGTAGCGCTGCCGAAGTCGAGCGCCGGTTCGGCCGCGCTGCCGGCGGTTGCGGCCGAAGTGCTGAAAGTTACGCCCCGGCCGGGCGGGTGTTTGGCGGCCTTGTCCGCGCCGCCGGCCGCGCCGGGTTTGTGGTCCGCCAGTTTGGCGGCAAGGCGCCGCAACGGCCGCGGGAACAGGCTGGAAAACACCTTGCCGGTTTTACCCTGGTAGTCCAGTGCCATACCTGTTCCTTGCGCGGCGGTGCTGCATGCTCTAAAAGGCCTGGGCTTCGTCCGGGGCCGCGAAGTAGTTGTTCAGGGCTTCTTCTTCGGCCGCGTATCCGGGCGCGCCCAAGCGGGCGTTGGCCAGGCGCTTGCCGTATTCCACGGCCGGCTGGTCCAGGGGGTTGATCTCGAGCAGCCAGCCGGTGAACAGGGTGGCCAGCTCCAGGAGGGCGATCAGGCCGCCGGCGGCCCGCTCGTCGGTCCGGCCCATGGCGAGGCGGACGAGCGGCATGTTCTGGGCGGCCATGGCGCCAAGCGTGCCGACGGCCTCGGCCGCCAACAGGTCGCCGAAGCGCCGGCCCTTGAGGTAGGACCATTTTTCCGGCATGGGGACGGCGTCGCCAACTCCGAACTTGCGCCCTTGGGGCAGGCTGGGGCTTTCCAGGAAAAGGCAGCCCTTGTCCTTGGGGCCGTCCAGAAACATCTGGAGCGTGGAGTGCTGGTCTGTCACCCCCACAGCCCGGATGGGCATGGAACCCTTGCCTTCCTTGCCCAGGCTTTCGGCCCAGAGCTGGCAGAACCAGTCGCCAAAACAGGCCCAGGCCGGGATGTAGCTGAAAAAGAGCAGTTGGCTGTATTCGGCGTCCATGAGCGCCCTGGCCCAGCAGGCCAGCCGCCAGGCTGGGTGGGAACCCAGCGCCGCCGGGTTTTTCACCAGCGGTTCCGTCACCTCGGCCGCGCCCTGGAGCAGGGCTTTCCAGTCCAGGCCGCAAAAATGCGCCGGCACCAGGCCAACGGCCGAGAGCACCGAGTAGCGCCCGCCCAGGTGATCCGGCACCGGCAGGCTGCACAGGTTGCGGTCGCGCGCTTCCTGGCGCAGGGCGCCGCCGGTTTCGTCGGTGACCAGCAGAACATGATTCGTCCAGTCCTGGCTGAGAGCTTTCACCAGCCAGTCGCGCACCAGGAAGTATTGAGCCATGGTTTCAATGGTGCCGCCGGATTTGGAAACGGCCACCACCAGAGTTTCCCACGGGTTAAGGCGGTCAAGCCAGGCATCCAGGCAGGCGGCGTCCACGTTGTCGGCTATCCAGAGCCAGGGACCTTTGTGCCCGGGCCAATCCTGCTCCGGCATAAAGGCTTTTTGCAGTGCCCGGGGGCCTAGGGCCGAACCGCCAATACCGAGGAGCAGCAAGTGCTTGAAGCCGCTTGCGCTCTTTTGGAATGAAGCCATGATGTCCGGCAGGGCGGCTTCCAGGCTGGCGCGGTAAGGCAGGTTGATGAAGGGCAGGGTGCCAGCGGCCAGTTCCCGAGCCAGGCGCCCGGCCGGCCCCTGGGCGAGAGTTTGCAGATTTTCCCAAAGTGCGCGTTGCGGTTGCAGGCGGCCGCTCAGGGCCTGTCCCCAATGCAAATTGTTGCCCATAAAGCTTTCTCCTTTGGGTTGTGGTACTCCGGCATGGCAATTTGGCGCAGTGATTAAAATATTGCCCGCCAGCCCTTAGCCGAAGCTTTTATTCTTGAAGAGCACCTGCCCGACCCGGTCCAAGGCTTTGGCCAGGGTTTCGTCGTCCGTGGCGTAGGAAAGGCGCAGGCAGTTGTCGTCGCCAAAAGCCTCGCCCGGCACCATGGCAACCCCGGCCCGGTCCATGAGCGCCTTGCACATGGTCATGGAGTCCGGCATGTTGCTGGTGTAAAGTTCATGCATGTCCGGGAACAGGTAAAAGGCGCCGTCCGGCGTGGGGCAGGTGACGCCGGGCCAGGTATTGATGATTTCCATGGCCAGGTTGCGGCGGCGCAGGAAGGCCTGGCGCATCAGCTCGCGGCTGTCCGTTTCAATGGTCAGGGCGGCCAGGGCGGCTTTCTGGGCAATGGAGCAGACGTTGGAACTGCTCTGGCCCTGCAACTTGTTGCAGGCTTTGATCAGCTCGTGCTGGGCCAGCATGTAGCCCACCCGCCAGCCGGTCATGGCGTAGGACTTGGCCACGCCGTTGATCAGCGCGAAGTTGTCCGGGTGTTTGCGCCACCAGGGGCAGATGCTGGCATGTTCGGCCGGGGCGTAAATGAGCTGCTCGTAAATTTCGTCGGATACCATGAAGGTTCTGGTATCCACCGCCCACTGGGCCAGCGCGTCCAGCTCGGCCTGGGTGTAGGTCGCGCCGGTGGGGTTGGAGGGCGAGTTGATGATGCACATCCTGGTTTTGGGCGTGCGGTGCCGCTCCAGGTCCGCAGGGGTGACCTTGAAGTGTTTTTTCACGCCGGAAGGTACAATCACGGCCACACCGCCGGCCAGTTCCACCATGGGCGGGTAGCTCACCCAGTAGGGCGCGGGAATGAGCACTTCGTCGCCCGGGTTGATGGCGGACTGGAAGAGGTTGTACAGGCAGTGCTTGCCGCCGTTGGAAATGATTACATGCTCCGGCAGGCTCCCGGCCCCGGATTTGTTAAAGTAGTCGGAAACGGCCTTGCGCAGTTCCATGATGCCCGGAACGGCGGTGTACTTGGTAAACCCTTCATTAATGGCGTCTATGGCCGCCTGGCTGATATAGTCGGGCGTATCGAAGTCGGGCTCGCCAACGGAAAGGCTGATAATTTCCCGGCCAGAGGCCCTGAGCTCCTGGGCCAGAGTGGCTGTGGCCAGGGTGGCTGATGGTTTTAGCTGCAAAACTCGGTGTGCAAGCTGCATTGCATCTCCCTTTTTCAGTTTAAGATTGCGGGTAAAATCTTCAGCTTTCCCGCGCTATCGCTGAAATTCTCTATTCAAAAAGCGCTTCAAGTTTAACAGGTAACGCTACGCATGTAAACGTTTCGAAAGTGTTTCGAATGTGGAGAATACGGCTGGAGCAATAGATATTTCATGCTTGAAATGCTCCGATTTATTTTCCGGGTGGTGCGGAGGAAATCATTTCCTCGGCCGGATCCAGGTCGGAACCTTGGCCGCCGGCGGCAAAAACTATTTCCCAAAACCAGAATCCTCTGGCAATCCCGTGCCAAGGGCGGCCTGGCGGGCCAGGGCGTCCACGAGTTCGTTTTCCGGGTGTCCGTCGTGGCCGCGCACCCAGAGGAGTTTCGGGGAGTATTTTTTCAGCAGCGGGAGGAACTGTTCCCAGAGGTCGCGGTTGAGCACGTCTTTTTTGTCGGCTTTTTTCCAGCCCCGGGCCTGCCAGCTTTGCAGCCAGCGTTTGTTGACGGCATCGCAGAGGTAGCGGGAATCGGTGTAGAGCTCGACCGGGCAGGGGCGTTTCAGGGCTTCCAGACCCCTGATGGCGGCGGTCAGCTCCATGCGGTTGTTGGTGGTGAGGCGAAAGCCGCCGCAAAGCTCCCTGCGTTGCGCGCCGTATTCCAGGAGGGCCGCCCAGCCGCCCGGGCCAGGGTTGCCCAGGCAGGAGCCGTCCGAGTAGATGCGGACACGGTCGCTCATGGCCGCCCTCCTTGTTCCTGGCTGGCCACCAGTTCTCCCATGCGGCTTTCCAGGCGTTCCAGAACGGTGATCAGGCCTTTTTCCCAGGCTTTGGCGTCAAAGGCCGGGCGCATGACTTCGTCGCGCAGGCCGAGCAGGAAGGGGTAACCCAGCGCATCCTGCCAGGCTTTGGGCATGTAGAGCTCAAACTGGGCGCTGCCCGGGCAGACGCCCACCAGGAGAGTGTCGGCGATGGCGTCCGAAGGGGTGATCGGCAGCGGGCTTATTTTTATTTGGATTTTATTGCCGTATTTTTCGTCGATGCGGCCCATGACCGCGCCGGCTTCTTCTTTATACCCGTAAGCGAGCAGGCCGGACTTGTCGGTGATGCGGCCCTCGATGTTGAATTTCTGAACGTAACGGTTGCTGTTTTCCCAAAACCCCCAGCAGACCAGAGCGATGCAGAGCGTCATGAGGAAAGTGCGGATAAACCGTTCCCTGGCGCTGTATCTGAAACCGGCCGGCAGGGTTGGTTTGAGCTTGCGGAGAAAAAACAATGAAACCTCTCTTCAAAAACGGCCCGCTTGGGCGCCGGCCGGCGCCGTGACGCGGCCCGGCGCGCCGTGGGGCCGCAAGCAGGCGAATTGTTGGGATATTGCCAATTCCGCCAGGGTCGCGTGGCGTTATTAGACCAGTCTTGACGCATGCGGAAAAACATGGGAATTTACAAAGTTGTAAAAGTTCTTGGGCATGGGCACAGGCAGTCTATAAACGGGACGGTTTTTTGGCAAGCACGATGTGCCTCGCAGAGCGTTTCAAGTGTGAAATGCTCTCTATGGATATCCAGGGCTCGTTTCCGGGTGTTCGGGGCGGGCTGAAACCTTCGGCGGCATTTTTCGGCATGGTCGGCCGAAAAGTCTCCGGCAAGGAGCCTATATGAATTGGGATTGGGACAAGCTGCAGGAAAAACGCCAGCGGCAAAGCGGGCAGCAGCCTCCGAAAAAAGATCCGGAGCGGCCGGAGCGTGAAGACGCCGACTCGCCCATTGATTTTGAAGCTGAAAGAAGGAAACGGGCCGGCCGGGACTCCGGGCGCGACATCTGGGGCCGGGCCGTAAACCGTTCCCGCAGCGGTGGCGGCGGTTCAGGCGGTGGTGGCGGCGGCGGTTTGGGCGGAGCTTGGGGCCGTATGCGCAAGAATCCGTTTTCTTTTGTTAAAATTTGCATTGTTCTGGGGGTGCTGGTGGTCATCTGGCTGGCCACCGGAATTTTTATTGTGGAGCCCGGCGAAAAAGGCGTGGTGCTGCGCTTCGGACGGCATGCGCGCACGGTTGAGTCCGGCCCGCATTACCACCTGCCCTACCCCATTGAAACCGTGCTCACCCTGGACGTGCGCCAGGTGCACCGCCTGGAAATCGGCTTCAGCCGTGTCAAGACGCGCGAAGGGCGCGAAGAGCGCCGCAGTATCCCCGATGAAGCGGCCATGCTCACCGGCGACGAAAACATCGTTTACGTGCACTTCACCGTGCAATACCAAATTCAGGAGCCGGAAGACTTCCTGTTCCGCTCCGACATGCAACTGCACAATGTGGCCGGCGGCGGGATTTTTTCCGGCACGGTCAAGAGCGCGGCCGAATCGACCATGCGCGAAGTTATCGGCAACAGCAAAATTGACGACGCCATTTACGGCAGCAAGGACGTGATTCAGGACAAGAGCCGCGAGCTTTTGCAGAATATCCTGAACCGCTATCACACCGGCGTGCACATTCAGAACGTGCAGCTCATGGACGTTCTGCCTCCGCCCGACGTTGACGCGGCCTTTAAAGACCTGATCAACGCGCGCGAGGAAAAAATCCGCTTCATCAACGAAGCCGGGGCCTACCGCAACGACATCATTCCGAAGGCGCGCGGCGAGGCGGCGGAAACCCTGAACCGGGCCGAGGCCTACAAGGTCGCCAACGTTCAAAAAGCGCAGGGCGAAGCCTCCCGCTTCCTGAGCATGGTGGCCGAGTACAACAAGGCCAAGGACATAACCAAAAAGCGCCTGTACCTTGAAGCCATGGAGGAGATTCTTTCTTCTCCGGATCTTGAAAAAATCATCATCGGCCAGGATACCGGCAAGAACGTGCTGCCGTACCTGCCCCTGGACCGGACCGGCAAACCGGCCCAGTCCGGCGGACGCGCAAATTAGGGAGAATGAATAATAATGAACAAGTTTGCAATTACCGTCATTCTCCTGGTGGGTATTTTCGGCGTGGCCATAAGCCAGAGCCTGTTCATCGTAAGCGAGACCGAGCGCGCCATCGTGCTGCAGCTCGGCGAACCGGTGCGCGGCATTTCCGACCCGGGCCTGCATTTCAAGCTGCCGTTCATCCAGAACGTGACCTTTCTGGAAAAGCGCATTCTGAGCTACGACGCGGCCCGGGCCTCGGCCTACACCAGTGACAACAAGAACATCGTTCTGGAAAACTTCACCCGCTGGCGCATCAAGGATACGCCCAAGGATACGCTGGAGTTTTACAAGACGCTGCGCACGGTCAGCCGGGCCCAGGCCGCGCTGGGTGACATTATCAACGCCGAAATGCACGTGGTTGTGGGCCGTTATACCTTGACGGAAATCATCACCACCAAGCGGCAGGAAATCATGCGCAAAGTCATTGAAGAGGCCAACAAAAAGAGCAGCGAGTACGGCGTTGAAGTGGTGGACGTGCGTATTAAGCGTGCCGACCTGCCCGACGCCAACCAGCAGGCTGTTTTTGAACGCATGCGCGCCGAGCGTGTCCGGCTGGCCACCCAGTATCGTTCCGAAGGGCGCGAAGAGGAGCGCGTGATCAAGTCCACGGCCGAGTTGGAGCGTACCAGGCTTTTGTCCGAAGCGCGCAACAAGGCCCAGGTGATAATGGGCGAGGGCGACGCCGAGGCAATTCGCATTTTTGCTGAAGCCCTCTCCACGTCGCCGGAGTTTTATGAGTTTTCGCGTTCACTGGAAGCCTATAAAAAGAGCCTCAAGGAGAATACCCGCTTGCTGCTGCCCTTGGGT
This sequence comes from Deltaproteobacteria bacterium, assembly GCA_031264465.1. Taxonomy (GTDB): domain Bacteria; phylum Desulfobacterota; class Desulfovibrionia; order Desulfovibrionales; family Desulfovibrionaceae; genus WRHT01. Next base: position 7,879 of record JAISDX010000136.1, read on the forward strand.
TCCGAGTATTTGAAACACTTTAATTAAGGAAACGCCGCAATAAGCAAGTTTAGTCTGATTGATGCCGGAAGGATATAAGGGGGTTTGAGTGGCGGGTTTTGACGAAATTTTTGCCAGAGTAAAGCTGGCGACGAATACGCGCACCCAGGCGGAATTGGCCGAAGTGCTGGGCATAAGGCAGTCCAGCATTTCCGACGCCAAGCGCAGAAATTCGCTCCCGGCCGACTGGTATATGAAACTGTTCGAGCATCTCGGCCTGAACCCGCTCTGGCTGAAGTACGGCACAGCTCCCATGTACCTGTGCCCGGAACAGGGCCACTCCAGCCTGGAGGCGCGCGGGCATCCGCTTTCGCTGCCCGAGAACGCCGCCCGGTATAACGAGCCCGATGCCAAGGGGATCATCGTGCCGGTATACTCGCGGCAAGAGGCCTACAATCCGGAAAACCCGGCTGCTTCCATCGGCAAGCTGAACATACCAGTGTCGTTCGCGCATCCCGGGCTCTATGTAATCAGGTTCGATGCCTCCAGTATGGAGCCCTTTGTAAAGAAGGGCGCTTACGTGGGGCTCGATACCACCCGGCAGAGCGTGGCCTCCGGTGAACTTTACGGCATCAACCTGCCGCACGAGGGCGTGGTGATCAAACGGATTTACATCGACTCGCCCAATAACAGCCTGGTGCTTAAATCGGAAAATCCCGCCCATCCGGCCATGACTCTGCCCATTTCCGAACAGCGCCACAATATCGTCGGCCTGCTGGGCTGGATATTGCAGAAGATGTAAAGCCGCTCCCCGGCCGGTGTTATGACGCCCTCCAAATTATACCATAAATTGAGTTGCTTTTTTCCAGAAAAACCGTTCTTATGCGACAACAGCGGCTTCCACAGGAGGCCGCAAGGAATTTTCCGCCTCATTCAGCGCCGCGCGGAATGCCGTGTACAAAGCACCCGGCCTTTGCCATCGGCCCCGGCCGGGTCTGCCAGTTTGGCAATTATGGCCGTAAAAGCCGTGGGTTATGTTTCCGGTTACCCGCCGCCGCGCTGTGGGCAGGAGCGCTAGAGCCTGCAAAGGCTTGAAAAAATTTGGCGCTCCGCGGGGAGCAAGAGCTCCCCGTCGCCAGCTTCTTGCCGCCAGGCCACGAGCTGAAGCGTAAAATATCTATAAAAATTTTTTGAGGATGCTCATGAGCGAAACTTCAGAGGGCGCGGCCAAAAAGCCCCGCGCCCGCAAAACGGCAACGACGACCAAGGCGGCCGCTAAAACGGCGGAGGCCAAAACTTCGAAAAGCAAAACCGTAAAGCCGGCGCCGGAAACAATACCGGCACCGGCGGAGACAATGGCCGCCCCACAGGAAGCCCTGGTCGCCGAAAAGCCGGCCACCCAGGAGCCGGCCGCCAAAGCCCCGCGCAAGCGGGCCGCGCCCAAAAGCCCCAGCCGGAAAAGTTCCTCCAGACCGGCGGCCAAAACCGACCAGTCCGGCCCGGCCGAAGCCGCTCCGGAGGCGGATCACGCCCCAGCCAGCCCCGCACCTGCGGAGGAAAAAGCGGCGGCCCCCAAAGGCGGCGCTTCCGGCTCCAAGGGCAAGTCCAGTGCCAAGGCGCCCGGCCCGGGCCGCCGGACCAGCAAAAAACAGCCGCCGGCTGAAGCGGCCGCCGATCCGGCGCCGGAACAAAGCCCGGCCGTTGCACCCGCTCCGCCTGTTCTGCCCGTTTCAGCGGAGGCTCCGGCGCTTGCCGAACCTGTCGAAACGGCTGTGGCCGCCGCCGCGCAGGAAACTCCGGGCGAGGGCGAGCCGCCCAGGGAAAAGTCGAGGCGTTCGCGCTCCAGGCGCGGCCGCCGCAAGTCCGCGGCCGCCAGAGCCGCCGCCCAGGCCCGCCAGGAAGGCGAACCGGCCGAATCTGCTGCCGATTCCGATGAAAACACCGGCACTCCGGCAGTTGCCGAAGCGCTTGCGGAAGACGGTGCGGAAAGCGTCGCGCAAGCCGGGCTTGCGCCTGAGCCGCTTGACGAGTTCGACTGGTTCGATGAAGAGGACGAGAGCGGCGAAACCGGCCAGGACCAGGCCGGAGGCCGGGCCGAAGACAGGAAAGGCAAAGCCTCTTCTAAAGAGGGCAAAGGCGGCAAGGAGCCGGAAAAGGCCAGGCAAAAACGCAAGATGTTCGTGAGCGTGCTCCCCGGCGAACAGGTGGAGGTGGTGCTCACGGCTGAAGGCCAGGTGCAGGAGTATTATGTTGAAATGCTGCATCAGGTTAAAATAAAAGGCAATATTTACAAAGGCGTCATCCATAACGTGGACGCCAACCTGCAGGCGGCTTTTGTTTCCTACGGGGCGTCCAAGAACGGCTTTCTGCAAATCGACGAAGTGCACCCCGAGTACTATCTCACGCCGCACGAAGTTTCCAAGGGGCACAAGTACCCTCTGATCCAGAAAGTGCTCAAGCCCGGGCAGGAAATTCTGGTCCAGGTGGTCAAGGAGCCTTCCGGCAGCAAGGGCGCGTTTTTGACGTCCTACCTTTCCCTGGCCGGCCGCTTTCTGGTGCTGACGCCGGGGCGGGAGCAGATTGGCGTTTCCCGCAAGGTGGACAGCGAAGAAGAGCGCACCCGCCTGCGCGATCTCCTGTCGGGCCTCAACCCCGGCGAGGGGCTGGGCGTGATCGTGCGCACCGTGAGCAGCGGCACCACCAAGACCAACCTGCAAAAAGACCTGCAACTCCTGAAGCGCGTTTGGAAAGACGTGCGCAAAAAAGGTTCCGCCGAGACCTCCCCCTGCCTGATTTACCAGGAATTGGCCCTGGATACGCGGGCCGTGCGCGACTACCTGACCGACGAAGTGACCGAGGTTTGGGTTGATGACGAGGAAATGGCCGAGCAGATCCGCGAGCTGGTGAGCATGCTCTTCCCGCGCAAGGCCGGCGTGGTGCAGGTGCACAAAGACCTGGACAGCACCCTGTTCGAGCGCTTCGGCCTGCGCAAGCAGCTGGAGCAGGTGCACTCGCGCGAAGTCACCCTGCCTTCCGGCGGCCGGCTGGTCTTTGACCATACCGAAGCCCTGATGGCCATAGACATCAACTCCGGCCGCTCCGCCGGCAAAAGTAATTTTGAAGACACCGCCTTCAAGACCAACCTGGAAGCGGCGCAGCAAATCCCGCTGCAACTGCGCCTGCGCGACATTGGCGGCCAGATTGTCATCGACTTTATTGAAATGCGCGACCGCGCGCACTGGCGGGAAGTGGAAAAAGCCGTGCGCAACGGCATGAAAACCGACCGCGCCCGCCATGATATCGGCAAGATCAGCAGCTTCGGCCTGATGGAGATCGTGCGCCAGCGTCTTTCAACTTCGGCCATTTCCACAACCGTCGAGCCTTGCCCCTGCTGCAAGGGCACCGGTCAGCGCCGCAACCTGGAGTGGCAGGCTCTGCAAGCCCTGCGGGAAATACGCTCCAAACTGCGCAAGCAAAGCGCGGCCAACGGCAAAAACAGCGGCGGGAATGGCGCCAATGGCGGTAACAGCGCTAACGGCGCCGTCGTTTACAGCGGCAACCCGGAACTGATCCTCTACCTGCTCAACAGCAAGCGTGAGCGCCTGTCGGAAATGGAAAAGAGCGCCGGGCTCCACCTGGAACTAAAGCCGGAATAAATACCAAGGATAAAGACATGTCGAACCAGTTTCCCGAGTATCGCGGCAATATGGAATATTACTGCCTGGGCTGCGACAGCCGCCACGGTATTGACGAGTTGCTTTACACCTGCCCGCGCTGCGGCAGCGTGCTGCTCCTGGAAGACAAAAACTTCGACAGCCTCAAGAACAAGAGCGGCCGGGAATGGCGTGAGCTGTTCGACAACCGGGCCGCCTGCAAGCGCGACGCCCTGCGCGGCATTTTTCGGTTTTACGAACTCATGGCCCCGGTGCTGGAGGAAGAGGACATCATCTACCTGGGCGACGGCAATACGCCGGTGGTAAAAGCCGCTCCCGCCCTGCAGGACGCGGTGGGTCTGCCCTTTGCCATAAAAAACGACGGACAGAACCCCAGCGCCTCTTTCAAGGACCGGGGCATGGCCTGCGCCTTCAGTTATTTGCAGGCCCTCGTCCGCAAGCACGGCTGGGACGAAGTGCTGACCATCTGCGCTTCCACCGGCGATACCTCCGCCGCCGCCGCTCTCTACGCCTCGTATCTTGGCGGGCCGGTCAAGTCGGTCGTGCTGCTGCCCCAGGGCAAGGTGACGCCGCAACAGCTCGGCCAGCCTTTGGGGAGCGGAGCCACGGTAATCGAATTGCCCGGCCTGTTCGACGACTGCATGAAAGTGGTGGAAAACTTGGCCCAAAACTACCGGGTGGCCCTGCTCAACTCCAAGAACGCCTGGCGCATCTTGGGGCAGGAGTCCTACGCCTTTGAAGCGGCCCAATGGCGCGACTGGAACATGGAAGATCTTTGCCTGTTCGTGCCCGTCGGCAATGCCGGCAACATCACCGCTGTCATGAGCGGTTTTTTGAAACTGCACGAACTTGGCATCATCACCAGCCTGCCGCGCCTTTTTGGGGTGCAGTCCGCGCATGCCGACCCGCTGTTCCAATATTACCAGGTCAAGCACGAAAAAGACTATCATCCGGTCAAGGCACGGGCTAGTGTGGCCCAGGCGGCCATGATCGGCAACCCGGTATCTTTCCCCCGGGTGCGGCGCCTGGCGGAGCGTTACCGCGCCCTGGCCGGCGCGCAAGCCTTCCAGGTGGTGCAGGTGCGTGAACAGGATATTATTGAAAGCATGCTCTTGGCCAACCGGCACGGGCATGTCGTCTGCACTCAGGGCGGCGAGTGCTTGGCCGGGCTGCGGGAAGCCCTGCGCCTGAAAATTGTTGACCGGCACGAATACGCCCTGCTTGATTCCACGGCCCATGCCCTGAAGTTCGCCGGCTTTCAGCAGCTTTATTTTGACGACGGTTTCGGACCGGAATATGAAATCACGCCGCGCCGGGAGTTCAGGAACGAGCCCGTTTCCCTGCTCAGCAACCCGGAAAAGGAGGCCCTGCCGGAAGCTGAGTACGTAAGCCGCGCCGCCCTGGCGGTGGCGGACAGGCTGGGGCTTAAAAGACGCTAAATCTAAGCGGGAGCCCGCAACAGACGCGGCAAGCCCGAACTAAGGGTGATGATCGATGGATTTGGAGAGCGTCAGAGTACTGCTGGAGCAATGGGGTTACCTGATTATCGTGGGCTGGACCTTCCTGGAAGGCGAAACCGTGGTCATCGTGGCCGGATTTCTGTCCAGCCAGCAGATTCTTGACCTGAACCCCTGGCTTATCGCGCTTTGTGCTTTTGTAGGCAGCTTTTGCAGCGACCAGCTCTTTTTCGCCCTGGGCAAATACAAGGGCGAAGCTGTGCTGAAGCGTTTTCCCCGCCTGGCTAAAAATACCGAAAAAGCCCGCCGCCTGATGCTCAAATATGAAACCGCGCTCATTCTCGGTTTCCGCTTTGTTTACGGCGTGCGCAACGCCACGCCGATCCTGCTGAGCATAAGCGGGGTCAAGCACAGGAAGTTTTTTTTCCTGAACATGATCGGGGCCTCGGTCTGGGCTCTGAGCTTTGCTTTCGGCGGTTTCTACTTTGGCGAGTTAATCAACCATTTCGCCGCGGAGCATCCTTACCTCAAGTATGCCATCCTGGGCGGCTTCATCCTGCTCATCGTGAGCATGGTCGCGCTGGTGCGGCTGCGGAACCTGGCCCGGAATAGGCACCTGACCCGGCAGGCCCTGAACGCGGCGCGCCTGAATCCGGAAAAAGCGGCCGAAAACCGCGATAACGGCCTTAATAATAACGCGCATAAGCCCTCCCCGGAGGAGCCCCGCTCGCGGTCTGACCTGTAAACCGTTGCCAGCTGGCGCCAGCTCAGCCGGAGCGCTGGCTAAGCCGGGTGGCCCAGGCCGCCTGCCCGTATGATATGCAGGCGTCGTTGGGCGGCAGTTGCCGGTGGGCCAGCGGCCTGAGGCCGCGTCGGCGGAGTTCCGTTTTGAGCAGGCTGAACAGGGTAAGGTTCTGCATGACGCCGCCGGAAAGGCCGACGCAACGGCAGCCTGCCAGTTTCGCGCCGGCCAGGGCCAGTTCGGCCAGACCGTTGGCCAGGGCCTGGTGAAACGAGCGGGCCAGGGCGGGCAGGCCGGCGCCCGCTTGCCGGGCTTCATGCACTCCACGCAACAGGCTGCGCGTATCCAGAACCAGGGGCGGGGCCGCCTTGCCGCCGCGCAGCAGAGGGCAGGCCAGAGCCGGCGGCGGCTCTATGCTTGCGCCGGCTTGGGCCGTTTCCAGGCGGATGGCCGCCTGGCCTTCGTAAGTTATTTCCAGACACAGCCCCAGCAGGGCCGAGGCGGCGTCAAACACCCGGCCGCAGCCGCTGCTGCGTGGCGAATTGAGGCCTTTTTCCAGCATTTGCGGGATCAGGGCGGCGGTTTCGGCAAAGCGCGGCAGCCAGGGCAGGACGCCCCGGTTTGCCCGCCCGTTATGTATGTTCAGGCGGCAGAGCAGCGCCTGGGCGATGCGCCAGGGCTCCCGGATGGCCGCCTCGCCGCCGGGCAGGTCCAACGGCGTCAGGCTTCCCAGGCGGCGGTGTTCTTTTCCCCCTTCCCGCGCGGCGGCGTAATCGACCAGGAGCAGTTCGCCGCCCCAGAGGGCCGCTTGCCCGTCTTCATCCAACGCGTAACCCGTGCCGTCCAGCGCCAGGACCAGGGCGCGCCGGTCTTCGCGCAGGGCCTCGTCGTCCGGATTTTCGGCCAGCACGGCCTCGGCGTGGGCGTAATGGTGCTGCAGGGTCAGCTTCGGCAATTCGGCCCAGCCTTCCGGCATGGCCGACAACCCGCCGTAGAGGCTGGCGGCGAAGGCCGGGTGGCTGTCCGTTACCAGGCGGTCCGGCCGCACTTGCAGCAGGCGGGCCAGGTGGGCGGCGCTTTCGGCCTGGAAGGCCGCGGTGGCCAGGTTTTGCAAATCGCCGATATGCTGGCTGACAAACGCCTGGTTGCCGCGCGTCAGGCAGACGGTGTTTTTCAGGTCCGCGCCCAGGGCCAGGGCGCTGGCGCCCGCCGGCGGCGTCGGCGCCGCCAGATCTGGCAATCCGATGGGGCAAGGCACGAAACCCCTGGCCCGGCGCAGCATGATGTAGCCGCAATCGCCGGTTTCCGCCGCTGTTTCCGCCCCAAATTCAGGCAACGGCAAGAGCACCGAGTCATCCAGGCGGGTCAGGATGTCGCGGTCATGCAGCAGGAAAGCGTCGGCCAGGCCCCGCAGCCGCAACATGGCCTCGCGGTTGCCCAAGGCAATGGGCTCGCCGCCGTGGTTGCCGGAAGTCATCACCAGGGGGCGCTCCACGGTGCGCAGCAACAGGTGGTGCAGTGGCGTGCAAGGCAGCATCAGACCCAGGCGGGCGGTATCCGGCGCAATATTGGGAGCGAGCGGGCCTTGCCCTGGTAAAGGCGGGCAGAGCACTATGGGCCGCTCCGGCGCGTTCAGCAGCGCGATGGCTCTTTTGTCCAGCCTGGCCAGCCGGGAAGCCTGTTCAAGGTCGGCCGCCATAAGCGCCAGCGGCTTGTGCGGACGCTCCTTGTGCTTTCGCAGGCGGGCCACGGCGGCGGCCGAGGTGGCGTCGCAAGCCAGGTGGAAGCCGCCCAGCCCTTTAATTGCCAGAATTTTACCCTGGCGCAGGCCTCGGGCGGCCAGTTCCATAGCCCTTGCGCCTCCGGCGCAGTTTTCCGGCCGGCTGTCCGGCCCCGGGGCCCGGGCTTCCGTAAACCACAGGCGCGGGCCACAGTCCGGGCAGGCGTTGGGCTGGGCGTGGAAGCGCCGATCGGCCGGGTTGGCATATTCGGCGGCGCAGGCCGGGCACATGGGGAAGCAGGCCATGCTGGTGCCCGGGCGATCGTAAGGCAAGTTCGCGATAATGCTGTAACGCGGCCCGCAGTCGGTGCAGTTGGTGAAAGCGTAGCCGTAACGCCGGTCGGCCGGGTCGAGCGCTTCCCGCAGGCAGGCTTCGCATACGGCTACATCCGGGCTGGTCAGCAACACTTCGTCAGCCTGGCCGGCATTACCAGGGCCGTAGCTGCTTGCCAGAATTTGGAAGCCGTCTTCACCCCGGCGCACGGGCAGGCTTTCCTCCTGCCAGCCGCTGAGGCGGGCGAGCGGCGGCAGCTCTTCCCGCAGCGCCAGTCTGAAGGCCGCTAGGCTGTCAGGCCGGCCCTGGACTTCGATGATCACTCCCCGGCCAGTGTTGAATACCTCGCCGCCCAAGCCGTAGCGCCCGGCCAGCCGGAAAACGAAAGGCCTGAAGCCTACCCCCTGCACCTGGCCGGACAGGCTGAAGCGCAGCCTTTTGACGCGCGCCGCCTGGTTCACCCGTTCGCTCCGTTTCTATTCAGGAAAAAAGTTGTCATGCTCGGCTTTACAAATTCTGGTGGAATATTCGCTGTACCAGAGGTTTTGGCCGTCCGGCGAGCAAAAAAATATCATTTTTTAAATTAATAACTAAAACAAGGCATTAGTTTTAAAGAAATTACTTGTCCTGCTAGGCGTTTAGTGGCAGAGAATACGCTTATTTACCAGTCCTTTCAGGGGGTACAACGGCATTGAAAAATAACGGTCCTATTCTGGAACTGCGCGGCGTCAGCAAGTATTACGGTTCCACCGCCGCTCTGCACGACATCAACCTTGAGGTTGAAAACGGCGAATTCCTCACCCTGCTCGGCCCTTCTGGCTGCGGCAAAACCACCATTCTCCGTCTTTTTTCCGGCTTTGAGAGCCCCAGCAAAGGCGACGTGCTGCTTAACGGCAAAGTCATTAACGACATCGTGCCGGAAAAGCGCCAGTTGAATACCGTCTTTCAAAACTATGCCCTGTTCCCGCACATGAGCGTCCAGGACAACGTCTCCTTCGGCCTGCGTATGCAAAAGCGCCCCAAGGCCGAAATCAACAGCCGGGTGCAGGAAGTGCTGCGCATGGTGCACCTGGAAGATTTCGCCACCCGCATGCCTGCCCAGCTTTCCGGCGGCCAGCAGCAGCGCGTGGCCATTGCCCGGGCCGTGGTCATGAACCCCATGGTGCTGCTCCTAGATGAACCCTTCAGTGCTCTCGACTTCAAGCTGCGCAAGCAGATGCAGTTTGAAATCAAACACTTGCAGCGCCAGCTCGGCATCACTTTCATTTTCGTCACCCACGACCAGGAAGAGGCGTTCGCCATGTCCGACCGGGTGGTGGTCATGAACCAGGGCTACATCGAGCAGAGCGGCAGCCCGCAGGAAATATACGAAGAGCCGGAAAACCTTTTCGTGGCCCGTTTTGTGGGCGAAATCAACATTCTGGAAGCCACCATCCTAGAAGTGCAGGAAATGGGGCAGTACCTTGCCGATATTGACGGCGTGACCTTCCCCCTGCGCACCCGGCGCGAGTTTGCGGTGGGCGAAAAAGTGCTGCTGCTGCTGCGCCCTGAAGACCTGAAAGTCTACCGCCCGCACGATGAAGACCTGGAAGGGCCGCACCTGTATGGCCGCATCAACGAGACCGTCTACAAGGGCGCGACCGTGGATCTCACCATCACCCTGACCAGCGGCAAAAAAATTCAGGCCGCCGAATTCTTCAACGAAGACGACGCGGACATCAACTACAACCGTGGCGAGCGCGTGGCCGTGAACTGGGTTGCCGGTTGGGAAGTGGTGCTGGACGATGCAGGGGAATAAGCGTTTTCGCAATTTCAATATCGGCACGGTCTGGCTCTGGCTGGGGCTGTTCGCTCTTTTGCCGCAACTGGCCCTGTTCCTGGTAAGCTTTCTTGACCGGGGCGAAATCGACTTTTTCATTCCGTCCTTCACTCTGGGCAACTTCAAGCGGCTGTTCGACCCGGCCTTCGTCAACATTTTTCTGGATTCGCTTTACCTTGCCAGCGTCAGCACCATTGTTTGCCTGCTGGTGGGCTATCCTTTCGCCTATCTGCTGGCCCGCACCAGCAAGCGTCTGCGCCCCTGGCTGCTGCTGCTGGTGGTCATTCCCTTCTGGACCAACTCGCTCATTCGCACCTACGCGTTGATCATCATCCTGAAGACCCATGGGCTGATCAACCAGCTCCTGCTCTGGCTGGGCATTGTGGACGGGCCTTTTTCGCTCATGTACACGGACATCGCCGTATTTCTGGGCCTGACATATACGCTGCTGCCGTTCATGATCCTGCCGCTTTACGCCTCCATCGAAAAGCTGGACACGCGCCTGCTGGACGCGGCCAAGGATCTGGGGGCCGGCACGCTGCGCAGTTTCTGGCACATCACGCTGCCGCTTACCTCGCCGGGCATTGTGGCCGGTTGCATCCTGGTGTTCCTGCCCGCCCTCGGCATCTTTTACGTGCCGGAAATATTGGGCGGGGCCACCAACATGCTGCTCGGCACCTTCATCAAGAACCAGTTTCTGGTGGCGCGCGACTGGCCGCTGGGCGCGGCCTCCAGCATCCTCCTGACCCTGATCCTGGTGCTGATGGCCCTGGTCTACCGCATGGTCAACCGCAAGGCCGCCGCCGCCGACCCGCTGGCGCCGCCGCGGCGCAGAAGAAGAGGGAGGGTTGCCTGAATGAAGCGCAAGCTGGGCTATACCTACGTGTGGGCCGTGTACGCCTTTTTGTACATCCCGATCATCGTGGTGATCATCTACTCGTTCAACAACGCCCGCTTCTCCACGGAGTGGAAGGGTTTTACCCTCAAGTGGTACGACCTGCTCCTCAAGAACCAGCCCCTGGTGGACGCGGCCCTGAACTCGCTCCTGGTGGCCGTGTGCGCCGCCACCTTGGCCACCATCCTGGGCGGCATGGCGGCGCTGTGCATCCATCGCTACCGCTTTACCGGCAAGCAGCTGCTGCACGGCAGCATTTACATGCTCACCATTTCGCCGGATATCGTCATGGGCATTTCCCTGCTGATTTTTTTCATCTCCATCAATCTGGAACTGGGCTTTACCACGCTCCTCATCGCCCATATCACCCTGTGCATGCCTTTTGTCACCCTGACCATCCTGGCCCGCCTGGCGGCCTTTAACGAAAACCTGATCGAGGCGGCGCGCGACCTGGGAGCCACCGAGGTAAAATCGTTCCTGCACGTGCTTTTGCCCATCACCGCCCCGGCCGTGGCCGCGGGCTGGCTGCTCAGTTTCACCCTGTCCATGGACGACGTGCTGATCAGCTTTTTCGTGACCGGCCCCTCCTTTGAAGTGCTGCCGCTCAAAATCTACTCCATGGTGCGCCACGGCGTGAAACCGGACATTAACGCCCTTTCCGCCATAACCTTCAGCCTCACCCTGGTTTTGGTCGTTCTGGCCCAACTGCTGGTTCGACCCGGCAAAAAGTACCGGATGGAATAACCGCCAAGAACCCACTGGAGTACCGACCAATGAGCACCACTTTGCATCTCAGCGAGAATTTGCCCGCCCGGGAGCTGGAACTGCGCTGGCAGCGCTGCCGCGCCCTGATGGACAAACTGGCCCCGGAAGCGGGCGGCCTGATGGTTTTTTCTCCACTGAACATCTACTACTTCACCGGCATTATGAACAGCGGCCTCTTCTGGCTGCCGCGCGAGGGCAAACCCCTTCTGGCCCTGCGCAAGGGCGCTGACCGCGCCGCCCTGGAGGCCCCGGCCCTCACCACTGTATCTTACCGTTCCTACGCCCAGGCGACGCAGCTTCTGGCCGGGGCCGGCTGCCCGCTTACCCCGGCTTTTCTGGTGGAAGACGGCGGCCTTACCTGGAGCCAGGGCCAGGGTTTCGCCAAGAGCTTCAAAGACAGTAAAACGCTGCCCGGCGACGCGCTCATCGCTCGGGCGCGCAGCGTGAAAACCCCCTACGAGCTCGCCATCATGCGCGAAACCGGCAAGCGCCACTACCAGGTCACCTGCGTCGAACTGCCCAGGCGCATCAAACCCGGCATGAGCGAAGAGCAAATCGGGCGCGAACTGGTAAGACTCTATCTTGATTACGGCCACCACCTGCTGGCCCGGGTGAACAGCCCGGCCCTCATCCCCTTCATCGGCACTCTGGCCGCCGGCGAAAACGGCTGCTACCCCACCTATTCCAACGGTATTCTCGGCTTCAAGGGCCTGCACCCGGCCTCGCCCTATCTGGGCGACCCCGGCACCGTCTGGCAGCCCGAGAGCGTGCTGATCCTCGACTGCGCCTTTGTTTTTGAAGGCTATCTCACCGACAAGTCGCAGCTTTATTTTTCCGGCAGCCCGGGCAAAATGCCCGAGCAGGCCCGCCGCGCCCAGGCCTGCGCCATTGCCATTGAAACCGCCATGGCCGCCCGCCTGAAGCCCGGCGCCATTCCCGAGGAAATTTGGCAAGCCGGCCGGAAAATGGCCGCCGAAGCCGGCTTTGCCGAAAACTTCATGGGTCTGGGGGCGCACCAGCAACCCTTCCTGGGCCACGGCGTGGGCATGTGCATGGACGAAACCCCGGTGTTCGCCAACCGTTTCACCGACCCCTTGGAAGAAGGCATGGTCATGGCCCTGGAGCCGAAGTTCGCCCTGCCCGGCATCGGCATGGTGGGCGTGGAAAACAACTTCATCGTCACCCCCCGGGGCGGCGAGAGCATCACCACCCGAACCCCCGATCTCAAAGACGACAACGGCGATTGTATTTTTATTGAATAGCCATGAACAAAAAATTATACATTGCCATGGTGGGGTTGCCGGCGCGGGGCAAGTCGTTTATGGCCGAGCGTTTGCGCGAAGGTTTGAGCGCGGACGGGCTCAAAGTCGGGGTGTTCAACAATGGCGACTTGCGGCGGGCGGAGCTGGGCGCGGCTTCGGCCCTGCCGGAGTTTTACGACCCGGCCAACCGGGAAGGGCGGCGGCAGCGCGAGGATATCGCCAGGGCCAATATGTTTGAGGCCAGGGAATTTTTGGCGGAAGGCGGCAACGTGGCAATTCTGGATGCCACCAACGGCAGCCGGGCCAGGCGGGAGTTTTTGGAGCGGAAGCTTGGGGACGCGCCGCTGTTGTTTATCGAGTGCCATAATAACGACGAGGATTTGCTGTCCCTGAGCATCAAGCGCAAGGCGAGGCTCCCGGAGTTCGCGGGCATGACCAGGGGCGAGGCCGAGCGGGCTTTCCGGCAACGCATCGCTTATTACGAGCAAATTTCGGCACCGCTCGCGGCCGGGGTGGAAAAGCGCTTCGCGCGGGTGGACACGTTCCGGAACCAGATTCTGGAAGAGCGCGGCGGCGGCGAGCTGCCGTTTTATTTACAGATTCGCGATATCATGATTGCCGACTGGATTCGCAACATGTACCTGGCCCGGCACTGCGAGAGCGAGTACAACGTGCGCGGGCGCATTGGCGGAGACTCGCCGCTCACGGCGCGCGGCATGACCCAGGCCCGAGCCCTGGCCGCGCACTTCGGCGGCGCGGAAATTCCCTATGTTTTTACTTCCACCCGGCTGCGCTCGTCCATGACGGCCGCGCCGGTGCTGGAATACCACCCGGACAGCACGCTGGTGGCCCTGCCCGAGTTTGACGAGATCGACGCCGGCAGTTGCGAGGGCATGACCTACGCGGGGATAAAGCAGAAGATGCCCAAGGAATACGCGGCGCGCAGCCGCGACAAGTACGGTTACGTCTACCCCGGCGGCGAGGGGTACGTCAGCCTCAAGGAGCGGGTGCAGCGCGGTTTTCGCAAGGCCATGTTCCTTTCCGGCGCCGCGCCCGGCGTGCTGATCATCGGGCACCAGGCCATCAACCGGGTGATTCTGTCGCTATTCATGTACCGGCGCAATGATTCCGTGCCCTATATTTACGTGCCGCAGGACGAATATTTTCACATCGTGGCCACGCACCGCACCAAACTTTTGGAAGTGGTCCGGTTCACCTCCTGAAAAGTTTTAATTTTTGATCCCCCGCTTTGCGGCGCGGCAGCGTATGGCCCGCCGGTTTATTTTGTACAAAAAATCAAATAATCAACCTGGTTGTCTTAAAAAAACGAAACGGTGAAACCAAGGCCGGTGTTCAAAATTTTGAACGGAGAGAATAAGGTCAATAGAGTTGTTATATTTTTATTTTACTGAAATATTTGATGTTTATAAACAACGGCGTTTTTGAAAAGTTTGGCACGCCGATTGCTAAGAAGTAAATATCTTCCTTTGCAAGCAGCTTTCAGAGAGGCGGTTAACGGGCGGTCCGTTAGCCGCCTCTCTGTCTGATGGCAATCTGGCCGGCAAATACAAATTCATGTTTCCAATTACTTGCCTTCCTGGCCCTGGTGCTGTAAATCCCAGCATCATGAAAAACGAAGCCAGCCTGAAGCGGGAAATCGCCCGTCGCCGTACTTTTGCCATTATCAGCCACCCGGATGCCGGGAAAACCACCCTGACCGAAAAGCTGCTCCTGTTTGGCGGGGCCATTCAGATGGCCGGCACGGTCAAGGCCCGCAAGGCCTCGCGCCACGCCACCTCCGACTGGATGGCCATGGAGCGCGAGCGCGGCATTTCCGTCACCACTTCGGTGATGCGCTTCAGCTACAACAACTGCGAACTCAACCTGCTCGACACCCCCGGCCACCAGGATTTTTCCGAAGACACCTACCGGGTGCTCACGGCCGTGGATTCCGCCCTTCTTGTCATCGACTCGTCCAAGGGCGTGGAAACCCAGACCAAAAAGCTCATGGACGTCTGCCGCATGCGGGCCACGCCCATCATTACCTTCATCAACAAGCTGGACCGCGAAGGCCTGGGCCCGCTGGAGGTCATGGCCGATATCGAAGACCACCTGGGCATAGCCTGCGCCCCCCTCACCTGGACGGTGGGCATGGGCGCGGACTTCAAAGGCGTGTACGACCTGAGCGACGACGAACTGCGCCTGTTTTCCGCCCGGCACGGCGGCCGGATTGTGGATGACAAAATCATCCTCAAGGGCCGGCACGACCCGCGCCTGGACGAATACATCACCGCTTCCGCCGCCGCGCTGCGCGACGATCTGGAACTCCTGGAAGAGGCCGGCAATCCCTTTTCCCTGGAACAATACCTGGCCGCCGAGCAAACCCCGGTCTTTTTCGGCAGCGCCATAAACAACTTCGGCGTGCAGGAGCTTTTGCGGACCTTCACCCGCATCGCCCCGCCGCCCCAGCCCCGCCCGGCCAAAGTAATGCCGGAAAAATTCGAAGAGGCCAGCGGCGCCGAACCCACGCGCCTGGTGGACCCGGCCGAGCCGGAATTTTCCGGGGTGGTTTTTAAAATTCAGGCCAACATGGATAAAGCCCACCGCGACCGCATCGCCTTTCTCCGGGTCTGCTCCGGCCGCTTCACCAAGGGAATGAAGCTGCGCCACCACCGCACCGGCAAGGACGTGGCCATCAACAACGCCACCATCTTCATGGCCCAGGACCGTAGCGGCGTGGAGGAGTCCTGGCCGGGCGACATCATCGGCCTGCCCAACCACGGCACCATTAAAATCGGTGACACCTTCACCGAAAAAACGCCCCTCAAATTCACCGGCATCCCCAGCTTCGCGCCCGAGCACTTTCGCCGGGTGCGTCTGCGCGACCCCCTCAAGAGCAAACAACTCAAAAAAGGCCTGGAGCAACTGGCCGAGGAAGGAGCCGTGCAGCTCTTCCGCCCCCTGATCAACAACGACTATATCCTGGGCGCCGTGGGTCTGCTCCAGTTCGACCTGATCATCTCCCGCCTGGCCGACGAGTATAACGTCAACGCCAGCTACGAAATGGTCGGCGCCCACTGCGCCCGCTGGCTGCACAGCGACGACAAGGCCCAGTTCGACGACTTCAAGGACTACTACCGCAACGATCTGGCCCTGGACGCCGAAAATACCCTAGCCTACCTCGCCCCCACCCCCTGGAAACTCGAATCCGCCATGGAACGCTACCCCAAGGTGGAATTCCGCACGACGCGGGAGGTTAATTAAGGCGCGCTTCAAGCAGGATCAGAGCGCCCAGCCCGAGGAAGGTACGCTTCGTTATCAGCAGTTCGGGGGCGCCGCCTGCGGCAGCCTTGATGTTATAGCGCTGGATTGCGCCTTCCGGGCCGCCCCGGCGCACGAAGGCGCGGAAGTTGCGATAATGGCGCCGGCCCATGCAGAGTTCGAGGCCATGCATGAGGGGGTGGAACAGGTAGTCCAGGTTGCGTTCGGGCAGCTTCCACTCCAGTATGAGCAGCCGCCCGCTCCCCGGCTCCAGCAGCCGGGCCGCCTCGGCCAGGATGCCCGTCGGCGCCGTGTCGCTCTCGTGCAGCAGCATGGACATGACCACCACCGCAAAAGAGCCGTTGGCAAAAGGCGCGGCCCCGGCCGAACCGGCCGCGACTTTGAACTCCCCGGATATGTGGCGCAGCATGTGCGATGAATTGTCAAGGCCGACAGCGTCCGCGCCCGCGGCTTTCAGGTCGCGCAGCAGCGCGCCGGTGCCGCAGCCCAAGTCCAGCACGCGGCCTGCGGCCGCGCCGCGATTTTTTCCGGTAATTTTTTTGATGTGGGCGGCGAGTTCCCGCCGGAACGGCCCGAGCGCCCGGTCGGCCAAAATTTTGTAAATGCGGGCGTGAAACCGGTAGCCGTCGTTCATGTTACCGGCGCTGCCCCTGTTGCCCTTGCGGACCGGGTGCGCCCGGCCCGTCAGGACTGTCCGCTCCCATAACCCGCTGGGCGGAAAAGGCTTCGCCGGCGGCGGCCAGCTCGTGCATGGCCTTGAAGGAATCGGCCAGACTGCTGGGTTCGGCCACGTCCTGCCGCAGGAAGGCGTTGATGTGCGGCATCATGGCAATGGACCGGTCAACCTCGGGGTTGGCGCCGTGGGCGTACGCCCCGATATTGATCATGTCTTCCACTTTTTTGAAGGCCGCCATGCTGCTCACGAGCACGCGCCCGTCCCTGACCTGGTCCTTGGTGACGATGTCCGAGCGCAAACGGCTGATGGAGCGCAGCACGTCGATAGCCGGAAAGTGCCCCTGGTCGGCCAGGTCGCGGGTGAGCACAATGTGCCCGTCCAGGATGGAGCGCACGCTGTCGGCAATGGGTTCGTTAAAGTCGTCGCCGTCCACCAGCACGGTGTAAATGCCGGTAATGGTGCCCTTGTTGTTGCGGCCGGTACGCTCGAGGAGTTTGGGGAGCTGGGCGAAAACCGAGGGCGTGTAGCCCTTGGTGGTGGGCGGCTCGCCCACGGCCAGGCCGATTTCGCGCGCGGCCATGGCAAAGCGGGTTACCGAGTCCATCATCAGGAGCACGTCCTTGCCCTGGTCGCGGAAATATTCGGCCACGGCCGTGCCGGCGTAGGCGGCGCGCATGCGCACCAGCGGCGACTGGTCGGAGGTGGCCACCACGAGTACCGAGCGGGCGATACCCTCCGGCCCCAGATCTTTTTCGATAAATTCCAGCACTTCGCGGCCGCGTTCGCCGATTAGCGCGATTACGTTGACGTCGGCCCTGGTGTAGCGGGCCATCATACCCATGAGGGTGGATTTGCCCACGCCCGACCCGGCCATGATGCCCACGCGCTGGCCCTTGCCCAGGGTAAGCAGCGAGTTGATGGAGCGCACGCCCACGTCCAGGGGCTCGGTGATGCGCGGCCGCGACAGGGGCGCGGGCGGGTCGGCGTAAATGGGCATGAAGGAGGGCCGGTCCGTGACCGGGTGGCTCAGGCGCGACTCGTCCAGTACATTCTCCAGGCCCTCCAGGGGCTGGCCGAAAGCGTCAAAGGCCCGGCCCAGCAGACCCGGTCCCACCGGGAAGAAAGGCGGCAGGGAAGAGTTGCGGATCAGGCTCCCCGGCTGCACGCCGCGCAGGTCGCCGTAAGGCATGAACAAGACGTTGCCGTCGCGAAAGCCGACCACTTCCACCGGAATGTGGGCCTTCTGGCCGGCCGGCCCTGTCTGTTGGCCGCCGGCCGAAAATCCGTCCGGCAAAATGTGGCACAGAGCGCCCAACGGCGCCTTCAAGCCGCTGCCCTCGGCCACCAGGCCGACCACCTTGTTCACCTTGCCGTAGCTGACGGTAAGATTGAGGTCGTTCAGGAGCTTGGCGGTATATTGCGGGTCCGGCATAAAAGATAGCGTTCCGTTTTTTTGGCCAATCCGGTCATCAGGGTGGCCAGGGCCTCGGCCTTGGCGTCCAGTACGATATGCTTCAGGCTGTCGGCCTGGCTTTCCAGCGCCACGGCATAATCCGGCAGGAGCTGCCGGACGCGCTCCGGCAACCGTGGTGCCGCTTCGCCGGGTGCGTCGGTCAGCAAGCTTCGGTTGTTGTCGGCCAGGTGGTTGGCGGCGGCCAGGATATGTGTTTCCAGCTTGTAGTTCGGGGTCAGCTCCGGGTGGTGGTGCCAGCTGATCATCTGGGTGAGCATGTCGGGCAGCCCCCAGGCGTTCAGCATGGCGGCGGCGGCGCTGCCGTGGTCCATGCCCCAGTAAACTTCTTCAGCCTCGGCAAAGCCGCAGCCGCGCTCCCGGGCGATTTCGCTGATCTCGGCCCAGACCGCCGGGCGGCGGGCGGCCAGGATAACCTTGCCCAAGTCGTGCAACAGGGCCGCGGTATGGATGCTGTCCGCCTCCAAGGCAACCTCGCCCTTTTTCCCGGTCCCTTCAATGATCAGGGTCATCTGCCGGGCCAGCATGGCCGTGCGCACCTGGTGCTCCCAAAGGTCTCTGGAGGGAAACGCCCTGGGCAGTTTGGAGTCCGGTATGCTGCCCTTGGCGCTGAACAAAATGACCAGGGCGCGCAATTCCACCAGCCCCAGCACTTGCACGGCCCGGGTCAGTGAGGTGACGCCGCCCTGCAGCCCGTACATGGCCGAGTTGGCAACGGTAAGCACGCGGGCGGCCAGGCTCTGGCTGCGTTCCACTAGGGCGGCCAAGCCCTGCATGGACATGAAGCTCTTGTCCGAAAGGCTGGCGAACAGTTTGGGCAGCAGGGTGGGGTCGTGGGGGAGCTTGGGCGGAAAAGCCTCAATATCGCTCAAGAATTCGCGCGCTTCCTGAATTTTGGACATATCGCCTCCGCTTAAGGTGATTGGGCGTCAGACGCGGGCGGCGTGGGCTGGGCCTGGCCGGGGGCAGCCGGGGCCGGGGCTTTAGCCGCCTCCTGGGCTTTTTTCAGCGCTTTTACGGCCTCAGGCTTCTTGTCGCCCGGCACCAGGTTCTTGCTGATCATCCAGAGCAGGAATTTAGCGCTTTCCTCCAGGCGGGGGTTGAGCTCCAGCCCCTTGATCAGGTAATCGACGGCGGTGGCCGGGTCTTTGTTTTCCAGGCAGGCGCGGGCTATATTGTAATAGAGGTTTTCGTCCTGGCTGGAAAGCTCCAGGGCTCGGGTGTAGTAGGCGATGGCGTCGCCGAACATCTTGTTTTTGCGCAACTGGATGCCGAACTCGTTGAACAGGTGCTTGTGTTCCTGGTCAAAGGCGGCGTCCAGCTTGACGATGCGGTTCAGGATGTTTTCGGCCTTGGCGTTTTCGCCGCGCTGCAT
Source organism: Deltaproteobacteria bacterium (assembly GCA_031264465.1). Taxonomy (GTDB): domain Bacteria; phylum Desulfobacterota; class Desulfovibrionia; order Desulfovibrionales; family Desulfovibrionaceae; genus WRHT01. The sequence goes on from JAISDX010000136.1 coordinate 27,330, forward strand.
GTAGGTGAGCCCCAGGCCGAAGTTGGCGCGCACGTTTTCCTCGTCCACCTTGAGGGCGTTGTTGAATTCCATTTCGGCGCTGAAAAGCTCGCCGTTATTGCGGTGGCGTTCGCCCCTGGCCACTTTTTTGGTGACTTCGCGCATGCGCGGGAACACCGTGGACATATAAAATTCGGGCTCGGGCGAAAACTCGTTCAGGAAATTTTCTTTTTCAATAATGCGCTTGGGGCCGGAAGGTATGTAATTGACGTTGAGCGGCTGCACGTCCATTTTGCCGGCGTTGTCGCCGCTGTCCAGCTCAATGCAGTACCAGAAGGCCTTGTGAATGCTCTTGCGCGTGGTGGTGCCTGTACCCACCTTGTGTACTTCCTGCGTGGAAAATACCCCGGTAATCTTGTCTGGCTTGTCCATGCGCCGCACCTCAATAATGCTCTGAATATCGTACTCAGTCCAACCGGCAAGAGGCCACTATTTCCGCCGCCGCCGCCGCCGGGTCCGCCGCCCGGGTGATGGGCCGTCCCACCACCAGAAAGTCCGCCCCCTGGCGCACCGCTTCCAGCGGGGTCAGCACCCGGCTCTGGTCGTCAGGCCTTCCGCCGTCCTGATAGGCGGCGGGCCGGATGCCCGGGCAAAGGCAGATAAACTCCGGCCCGCAGTCCCGTTTTACGGCCGCCGCTTCCAGGGCCGAACAGACCACGCCGTCCAGGCCCCAGGCCTTGGCGTTCACGGCCCGCTCCAGCACCAGATCGGCCAGGCCGCCGTCCTGGTCGGGCGTGCTGGTCAGCACGGTTACCCCCAAAAGCAGGCTTTCGCGCCCGCGCGAGCGGGCTTCGGCCATTTCCGCCACCGCCGCCCGGCTCATGGCTTCGCCGCCGGCCAGGTGGATATTGCAAATATCCGCGCCCGCGGCCAGGGCGCTCCGCACGGCACCCCGCACGGTATTGGGAATATCATGGAACTTCAAATCCAGAAATACCCGGCAGCCCCTCTTTTTAAGCTCCCGCACCATGGCCGGGCCTGCAAGCGTGAACAGCTCCAGACCGACTTTCATCCAGGGCGTGACCGGCATCAGCTTTGCGGCCAAAGCTAGGGCCAGCCGCCCGTCCGGCACGTCCAGCGCTACCGCGAGTTGTGCGGCCATGGCTAAAACTCGTCCAAAAGCTGCCGCAGAAAGCCGCGCCGCCGGGCCGGGATCAGGCGGGAGGCCTGATAAACGTCGCAGAGGTCCGCAAAGGCTTTTTCCATGTTGTCGTTCACCACCCAGAAGTCGAACCAGTCCGCTTCCGTCATTTCGTTGGAAGAGTTAAGCAGCCGCAGGATGATGTCCGCCTCGCTGTCCGTTTTGCGGTTGCGCAGGCGGCGCTCCAGTTCGGCTTTGGAAGGCGGCAGCACAAAAACGAAGCAGGCCTCGGGCAGGCTCTGCTTGAGCTGCTTCGCGCCCTGCACGTCCACATCGAACAGCAGGTCGCGGCCGGAGGCGAGAATGTCGCGGGTCTGCTCCAGCGGGGTGCCGTAATAGTTGCCATGTACCTCGGCCCATTCGGCAAAGTAAAATTCGTCTTCAATCCGGCTCATGAAAGCGGATCGATCCAGAAAAAAGTAGTCCTTGCCCTCCACTTCTCCCGGGCGCGGATCCCGGGTGGTGCAGGACACGGAAAAACTCAGTCCAGCGTATTTTTCCAGCAGCCGTTTGACCAGCGTGGTTTTACCGGTGCCGGAAGGCGCGCATATCACCAAGGCTGTGCCGATTCGCGAACAATCCGCCATTGCTTGCTCCTTAAAGCTTTATATATGACGCTCGGGCGATGGTAGTTTGTCAGTCGTGCGCTTCCTGCGCAAAACGTTGCCGGATGGTTTCCGGCTGCACGGCCGAAAGAATTACGTGCCCGGAATCCGTCACCACTATGCAGCGCGTCTTGCGGCCCTGGGTGGCGTCGACAAGCCGCCCCTGCTCCTTGGCGTCCTCGCGCAGCCGGCGCATGGGCGAAGAAGCCGGGTTGAACAGGCCGACCACCCGTCCAGCCAGAACCAGGTTGCCGAAACCGACGTTTAAAAGCGTGTAGCCGCCTTCACTTTCCGCAGCGGGCATGACCCAACCTCCACAAATTCACAGGCAAGAAATTATTCCATATTCTGCACTTGTTCGCGGCATTTTTCCAGTTCATTTTTAAAGTCCACGATAATGCGCGAAATTTGCGTATCCTGAATCTTGTTGCCGCAGGTGTTTATTTCCCGGAAAATTTCCTGGATGGTGAAATCCAGCCGGCGCCCGGCGTCGGCGCTCTGCTGCATGATTTCGCGAAAGCGCTCCAGGTGCGCTTGCAGCCGGGTCAACTCCTCGCTCACATCCAGCTTGTCGGCCAGAATGGTCACTTCCTGTAAAAAGCGGCTTTCGTCCAAACTCGAAGACAGCGCCTCCAAAGCGTCCGACAGGCGGCCACGCAGGCTGGCAAAGCGTTCTTCCTTTATTTCCGGCCCTCGCTCCTCGATCACCTGCCCCCATTCTTCCATGCGGGCCGCCCGGGCCATGATGTCACGCTCCAGGCTCTTCCCTTCGGCCGCCCGGGCTTCGTTCCAATCCTCCAGGGCCAGCTCCAGCCCCCGCCCCAAAGCCTGGGCCAGTTCCTCCGCCAACTCGGAATCGCTGTCCTCCCACAGGCTGGAAAGCCCCAACAGGCGGTTGTAATCCGGCACAAAATCATCCCCGCGCGCCTGGGCGAACAAGCGCAGCTCCTCCAGCATGGCTGCGGCCTGGTCCGCTTTAAAGCTCAGCGCGGCCTGCCCCCCGCCGGTAAACTGCAAGTTAAGGCTGATTTCCACCCGGCCGCGCGCCGCATGCTTGCGCACCACCTTTTCCAGGGCCGGTTCCAGCCCGCGCGCCAAATAAGGCAGCCGCCACTTCAAATCCAGAAAACGGCTGTTCACACTGCGCACTTCCCAAGTTTGCGAAAACCCGTCCTCTTCCAGGTAATAACGCCCGAATCCAGTCATACTGCGCGGCATCTGCGGCTCCTTAAATTTTTATTCTTCCTGCGCCAGCAGGGCCGAAGCGAAGCTGTCGCCGTCAAAGGGGCGCAGGTCTTCCATTTTTTCGCCCAGGCCGATGAAGCTGATGGGCAGTTGGTATTGCAGGGCTATGGCTGCGGCCACGCCGCCCTTGGCGGTGCCGTCCAGCTTGGTCAGGATGATTTCGTTCACGCCGCTGGCGCCTTTGAAGAGCTGGGCCTGGGACAGGGCGTTCTGCCCGGTGTTGGCGTCTAGGATCAGGATGCAGCGCTGCGGCGCGCCGGGGTGGAGCTTGCCGACCACGCGGCGGATTTTTTCCAGCTCTTCCATGAGGTTGGTCTTGGTCTGGAGGCGTCCGGCCGTATCGATGAAGAGCATGTCGTATTTTTCTTGCAGGGCTTTTTCCGTGGCTTCGTAAGCCACGGCGGCCGGGTCGGCGTTCCGGCCCTTGGAGCAGAAGTCGGCTCCGCTGCGGCGGGCCCACACTTCCAGTTGTTCCACAGCCGCGGCCCGGAAGGTGTCGCCGGCGGCGATCAGAACTTTTTTGCCTTGGGCGATGGCCCGGTGGGCCAGCTTGGCGATGGTGGTGGTCTTGCCGGCCCCGTTCACGCCCACCATGAGGATGATCTCGGGCGGGTTGATGGCGGTGATGCGGCGGAGCGGCTGGAACAGGGCGGCCAGCTCCTGGCGCAGCAGTTCGCGCATGGCGGCGGGCTCGGTGATGCTTGCTTTTTCGGCCCGGCGGCGCAGGCGGCGGGTGATCTCCCGGGCCGCTTCAAAGCCGACGTCGCCCAGGATCAGCACTTCTTCCAGCTCGTCCCAGAAATTCTGGTCCAGGGCGCGGCCGGGCTGGAAAATAGCGTTCAGGCTCTTGCCGAACTGGGCTCGGGTTTTGGCCAGGCCTTCGCCCAGCTTGAGCAAAAGGCGGCTGCGCTCGTCTTCCTCGTCTTCCAGGTCCAGGGCCAGGGCCAGGCGATACTGGAGCTCGGAGCGAAAGTCGGCCAGGTGGGAATAGCCCATGTTGTCCAGCCAACTGCGAAAACCGGCGATAAACTTGGCGGACTCGGCCCCGGGCGCTTCCAAAGCCTGGAAGAGCAGGGCTAGGCGCTGCCAGAGCGGGTCGCCGGCGCCGCTGACGCCGTTCAGCAGGATGTCCAGCCAGGCCGAGAGTTGGGGCGGCGCTTCGCGCAGTTGTGCGAGCAACTGGCTGTCGGCGGCGCTCAGAGCGCAGTCGGCGGGGGCGGGCTGCCACGGGGCCTGGGCGCCGGCGGCGGTTTCCCGCGCCGGGGCGTCGTCGCCGCTGAACATGTTTTTGATGGATGAAAAAAAGCCCATATTTCAATCCGGTGCGCCCTGGAGGCAGGGAGCCGTTATTTTTTCTTAAGCCAGCGACGGGCCAAGGTCAGGCCGGCCAGGCAGCCGGCGATCATGCCTAGGCCGATGCCGAAAAACAGGCTGCGGCTGAAGCCGAGCAGCGCGCCCAAGGCGCCCACGGAACCGCCGGCGATGATGCCGCGCACGATGTAGTCGGCAGGGCCGAGCGCAGCAGCCGGAGCTTCTTTTGCCGGAGCGGACGGTTTTTGTTGCTGTGGCATAAGCTTATACAGAGCGGCTTAACTTTGCAATGCCAGATAAATGTTTTGCGGATCTTACTTATAAAGCGTGAAGCGCGCTATTGCAAAATGCGAAAAATATCAAAGGCCGTGGCCATGAGCATCAGCGAGATCAACAGGGCGAAGCCGGCGTAAATGCACACGGCCTGGATGCGCATGGGCACGGGGCGGCGAATCGCCAGTTCGATCAGGCAAAAGAGCACGTGTCCGCCGTCCAGGGCCGGGACGGGCAACAGGTTGAGCAGCCCCAAGTTGATGCTCAAAAAAGCGGTGAGGTAAAGCAGGTCCGCCAGGCCGCGCTCGGCTTGGCGGTGGACCATTTGCGCCACCAGAACCGGGCCGCCGATTTCCTTGAGCGAGCCCTGGCCGCTGAACATACGCCCCACGAACTGCCCGATAAGTCCGGTCAGGCGCCAGGTTTCCCTGGCTCCCTGCACGGCGGAATCAAAAAAGTCCAGGCTCCGGGCGCGGCCGGAGGGCGACACGCCGATGCGCCAAGTGTCGAACGTCTGGCCGTTTTCCTCAACTAGCACTTTTTCCGGGAGGATGGTGAAATCCAGAATCTGTCCGTTGCGTTCCACTTCCAGATGCAGGGGGTTGCCCTGGCTGGACTGGATGCGGGTGTACATGGCGGCCCAGGTATCCACGTTGTTGCCGTCAATGCTCTTGACCAGGTCGCCGCTCAAGAGCCCGGCCTGCCGGGCTGGCGAATCGTCCAGCACCTCGCCCACCTCGGCCAGGGGAAAGGCCCCGGCCGCCCAGAACAGGCCCCAAAAAATCAGTACGGCCAGGATCATGTTGAAAACCGGGCCGCTGGCCACCACCAGCAGGCGGTGCAGGGGAGGACGGTTGGCAAAGCTTTCTCTGAGGGTGAAGGGGGCCGGAATGTCCGCCGCGTCGTTCTCGCCCACCATGGAAACATAGCCGCCAAGAGGGAAGAGGCTGAGTTGATACCTGGTCTTTTTACCCTTCCAGGCAAGCAGGGCCGGCCCGAAGCCGACGGAAAAAGTCTTGATGCCTATGCCCAGGCTGCGGGCTACCAGAAAGTGCCCCAGTTCATGAAAGAAAATCAGGCCTCCCAGGACCAGGACTATGGAAATAACGCCAATCATGTATGCAAAAAGTCTCCTATTTGGGAACAAACCGCAGGGCCATACGGCGGGCTGCCGCGTCCAACTCCAGGATGTCGTCAATGTCGCCCGGCGCGACGGTCGCCGGCCATTTTTCCAGCACTTCGGCCACCAGGGCGCTGATGCCGGTAAAGGAAAGCTTTTCGCCCATAAACAAAGTAATTGCAACTTCGTTGGCCGCGTTCAGGGCGATGGTGCGGCCCCGGTTTTGCTCAAGATCCCGGGAAAGCGCCCGGCGGCAGAGCTCCAGGGCCGGAAAGGCGTCGTTGTCCGGCGCTTCAAAGGTCAGGGGCGGCCTGTCCAGCAGGTTCAGGCGCGGGGCCGGGTTGGTCAGGCGATAGGGCCAGCCCAGGCAGACGGAAATGGGCAGGCGCATGTCCGGCGCGCCCAGTTGGGCCAGTTGCGAGCCGTCCCGGTATTCGATCAGGGAGTGCACCACCGACTGCGGGTGCACGGCCACGGCCACTTCTTCCGGCGGTAGCCCGTACAGGTGGCAGGCTTCGATTACTTCCAGCCCCTTGTTCATCAGTGTGGCGGAATCGATGGTGATTTTTGCGCCCATGCTCCAGGTGGGGTGGGCCAGAGCTTCTTGTTTGCCCACGCCGTCGAGAAAAGCCTTGCTCCTGCCCCGGAAGGGCCCGCCCGAGGCGGTGAGGATCAGGCGCTTTAAGTCCGAGGAGGGCCGGGAATTTTCCGGCGCGCCGGCCGGCCGGTATGCCGGCTCGGTGTCGCGGGGCAGGGCGCTGCCGACGCCGGTTTGGCCCAGCAGACACTGGAAAATGGCGTTATGTTCGGAATCCACCGGCAGGATGCTCGCCCCGCTGGCCGCGCACTCGGACCGCACCAGCCCGCCGGCCAGCACCAGCGACTCCTTGTTGGCCAGAGCCACCACCTTGCCGGCGCGCACGGCCGAAAGGGTGCCACGCAAGCCGGCCGCGCCCACCTGGGCCGAAAGCACCAGATCCGCTTCCGGCAGGGCGGCCAGGGTAACGTAGCCCGCCTGGCCGACCAGAATTTCCGGCCGGTAGTCCAGCAGGCCGGCCAACTCGCGCCGGGCCGCCTCGTCCTGTACGGCCAGGCAGGGCGGCTTCCACTTGGCCGCCTGTTGGGCCAGGCGGCGCACGTTTTTGCCGCCGGCCAAGGCGACAAGGCTGAAGTATTCCGGGTGGGCGGCCAATACGTCCAGAGCGCTGCCGCCGATGGAGCCGGTGGAGCCGAGGAGCGCCACCCGCCGGGGCCAGCGGGCCGCAAAAGCGGCGGCGGGCAGGGGGGAGATGTAGTTGAGCAAGCTGCTACCTTACTTTAAAACCAGGCCAGTAACGGCAGGCAGATGAAAACATAAACCGGCAGGGCGAATACCAGGCTGTCCAGCCGGTCCAGCACGCCGCCATGGCCCGGGATCAGGCGGCTGGAATCCTTGACGCCGTAGTGGCGCTTGATGGCCGATTCAAAAAAATCGCCGAGTTGCGAAGCCAGGCTGAGCAGGAGCCCGGCCAAAGCCCAGCCGGCCAGTCCCAAAACGCTGCCGGAAGGCGCGCCGATGGCGAAAAAGCCGAACAGTCCAAGCAACGCCGTGCTGCCCAAAAGGCCGCCCAGAGCGCCTTCCAGGCTTTTGTTGGGGCTGACCTTGGGCCAGACCTTATGCTTGCCGAAAAAGTTGCCGGCGTAATAGGCCCCGGTGTCCGAAGCCACCACGGCCAGCAGCACGGCCAGTTGGTGCAGCAGGCCTATTTCCAGGGCCAGGCGCAGGCTGAAGGGCAGGTATACCACGCCGAAGAGCAGCAGGGCCTGGTCGCCGAGGTTGGGCTTGGGCGCGTCGAGCTTGCCGCGCCCGTAGCTGGCAAGAAAACGGATGGCCGCGTACAGGAAAAGCGCGTGCAGAATCAGGAAGCCGTCCAGGGTAAAGCCACCGTCCGAACAGACGAATTGCGGCGGCAGGAACAGGAGCAGGCCGCAGGCGAACCCCACGCCCTTGTCAAGAAGATGCTGCCGGCCGGGCCAGCACATCTGGTAAAATTCCCACAGGCTCAGGAGCCCGGCCAGACCCATAAAAATACGTAGCGGCCAGCCGCCCAGGTACAGGCAGGCGCCCAGCGCCGCGAGCATGACCGCGCCGCTGATTACCCGCTGTATATGGGAAAACCCCAGGCTCATGGATTGTCCTCTGTTCGCTGTCCGCGATTTTTCTGGTCCAGGCCGCCAAAACGGCGCTTGCGCCCGGCAAAGTCAAGCAGGGCTTTGTCCAGCTCCGCCTCGTCAAAATCCGGCCAGAGCACCGGGGTAAAATAAAATTCGCTGTAGGCGCACTGGTAAAGCAGGAAGTTGCTGAGGCGCAACTCGCCGCTGGTGCGGATAATCAGATCCGGGTCCGGCTGGCCGGCGCTGTACAGGTGGCCGGCGAATTTTTCCGGCGTCAACTCATCCGGCTGCGCGCCGCCGGCCAGGGCCTGGTCCAGGCAGCGGCGGCAGGCCGTGAGAATTTCTTCCCGGCCCGAGTAATTTAGGGCCAGGTTCAGGCAAAGGCGCTTATTATTTGCGCATTTGTCTATTACCCCGGCCAGGGCGGCCCGCGATGCGGGCGGCAGGCCGGAAACGTCGCCGAACACGCGCAGGCTGATGTCGTTTTGCATGAGTGTGGGCAGTTCGCTTTGCAAAAACTCGACCAGGAGCTCAAACAGGAAGTTTACTTCTTCTTGCGGCCGCGACCAGTTTTCCGTGGAAAAGGCGTACAGGGTAAGGTGGCCGATGCCCCTGGTCCGACAGGCGGTCACTATTTTGCGCACGGCCCCGGCCCCGGCCCGATGCCCTTCGCTGCGGGAAAGGGAGCGCCGGGCGGCCCAGCGCCCGTTGCCGTCCATGATGATGGCGATATGCCGCGGCGGTACGGCTTGAGAAGAAGTTTCAGTCACAGTGTACCTGCAAATCGATATGGAATAATTAAATGACTATATACATTGCCGGGCGCACGGTCAAGACAGGCGGGAAAAGTCTGTTCCGCCCTCCTTGACATTTGCTTTCACGCCTGTTTAATTGAAATATTGTCTGAAAATGGATTGATCCGCAAACCAAGGAGGCCGAAATGCCGGATTTTGAACTTGAACGCTACTACTACCCGGTCCTGGAGCATTGCGCCTACCTGGACGCCAGCACTACCGGAGCCATTCCCCAGTATACCTGCGACGCCATGCAGTCATACCTGGCCAGGCGCACCCGCAACGGCATGGGCATCAAAGCTTATCTTGAAGACTGGGACTTTGCCGAACGCGTGCGCAGCGAAATAGGCGTGATGATCAACTGCGCGCCGGAAAACCTGGCCTTCGGCGCCAGCCAGGCTTCGGTGCAGAGTATTTTTTTCGACAATATCCCCATTGAAGACGGCGACAACGTGGTCACCTACGAAACCGCCTTCCCCAGCAGCATCCACCCCTGGCTCTACCGCAAGGACGAAGGCGTGGAAACCCGCATCGCCAAGGCCGAGGACGGGGCCGTGCCGGCCCAGTCGCTCTTTGACCTGGTGGACGAGCGCACCCGCGCCGTGGTGGTCTGCCACGTGGACAACATGACCGGCTACCGCCACGACCTGCAAGCCATAGGCGAATTCTGCCGCTCCAAAGACATTCCTTTTGCCGTGGACGCCACCCAGTCCTGCGGCGCCCTGCAAATTGACGTGGAAGAGATGAAAATAGACTTCCTCAGCACCTCCACCTACAAGTGGCTGCTCAACGTGCACGGCCTGGGCTTCGCCTATATCAGCCGCAAGCTCATGAACAGGCTGGGCATGAAAAACGTGGGCTGGGCCGGGGTGAAAGACCACAGCAAGGTCAACAACCTGCTGCTCAACCTGAGCCCGGACGCCCAACGCTACGAACAGGGCGGCCTGAACTTTATGGCCCTGCGCGGGCTTTCCAGCGTCATCCGCAACTACATGCGCCTGGGCGGCATTCCGGTGGAAGAACAGGTGCTGCGCCTCGTGGACTACACCTACAAGAGCCTCAAGGGCATCAAGGGCGTGAGCGTGTTCGGCGACTTCCCGCCCCAGCACCGCTCCGGCATCGTCATGGTCAACTTCCCCGAAGCCTGGGACCTCAACAACGCCGTCCTGGCCGAGCACGGCATCCGGGCCGGTGTGGCCGGCAGCCGCATTCGCCTTGGCATCCACTTCTACAACAACACCGCCGACATTGACCGCTTCACCGACTTCCTCAAGAAATGCGCGGCCAAAAAGTAAGATGGTTTTATTATAACGCCTCCGGCGGGCAGGGCTTTGCCCTGCACCAGCCAGAGGGCGAAAAGACAAAATGACTGCCGGGGCAGGGCTGGTTAATGGGCGCCAGCCCCTGCCCGGTCGCCGCCGGAATCCTGTCTGCGCAGAGTTGCCAAATGCCGTTTGACATACGGCACATAGAGATGGTCGGTTTTCTGGATATGGGTGATCAGCCAGTCTTTCAGAAACTCTAGCAGTTCCGAACTGACCCTGGCTTCGCCCCGTTTCAGCTTGTTCTCGGTTTCCAGGACCTTGGCGACGAAATCCTGGTGCACTTTTTTGTGTTTGTTTTCATCCGGGTACTTGCTGGCCGCGAAATAATGCTCTTCCGTGCTGAAATGGCTCACCGTGTACGCCTTGAGGTTGGCCACGATGTCCATGAGGACGGCATCTTCCTGGTTCTGCCGCATGGCCCGGTACAACGAGTTGATATAGGTGCAGAGCATCTTGTGCTGACTGTCGATGATCTCAATGCCGGTCGCCAGCTCCGGCGTCCACATCACCAGCTTGGTATCCTGGCCGGCCTGGGCCAGATCGCCGGTGGCCAGGGCCAGGGTAATGATGTCCAGCTCTTCCATCTCGCCGGAAATTTGCACCAGTTCTGCGGTGAATTGCTGCATCTGTTCAACGGTGCTGTTGGCCACATGGCTGACTTCATCCAAGGCGTGATTGGTGCGGGTGCTGCTGGCGGACTGCTGTTCCGTGGCTTCGGCGATGCTGCTCATGCGCTCAGCCGCGCCATTCATTTCTTGTGTGATCTGATCCATGAATTGTCCCGCCCTGGAGGCGCGTTCCGCGCTCAGCACAATGCTGCCGGCCGCCTTGGCTCCGGCGGCCATGTTTTCCTGAGCCGCTTGCTGGATGTCCATGACGGCATTTTCCACCTCCTTGGTGGCAAGCATGGTCTTTTCCGCCAGCTTGCGCACTTCGTCGGCGACAACGGAGAAACCACGGCCGGCCTCGCCTGCCCGCGCAGCCTCAATAGCCGCATTTAAGGCCAGCAGGTTGGTCTGATCGGCGACTTCGTTGATAACGGTCATCACCTGACTGATGTTGTCCGCCTTTTCCTCCAAGATATTCATGGCCGTCTGCAGGGCCAGGGTGGTAACCTTGACCGCCTCAATTTCCGTAATGGCGGCGCGCACCTCCATGGCGCCCGTACTGGCCTTTTCCCTGGATTGCTGGGCTCCTTCCGAAGCCATGGATACGTTGCGGGAAATATCCAGCATGCTGCCGACGATCTGCTCCATGGCTTCCGCTGTGTCGCACAGCCTGAAGCGCTGCATTTCCATGCCGCTCCCCACCTCGGCCACCATGCAGGACAGACGCCGCATTTCTTTGGCCAGGGAGTTGGAAACATTTCTGGCCTTCCCGGACACCAGCCGCAAATGCGCGAGCAGGAGGACGTTCCGGTCCTCCAGCGCGTCGGCTCTGGCCGAGCAGTCGTCGCGCTCTTCAGTCGTATGGCGCAACTGCGCCTCCGACGCTTCCGCCCGGGAGAGGGTTTCCGCCAGGCAAGAGCGCAAGGCGGCAAGGGCTTCCTGAAGCTGGCCGGCGGAGCCGGACAGCGCTTCGCCGGAGAAGGTCGGGTCCGGGGACAGCCGGATCGCTTCGGCGTACCTGGAGAGCAGAATAAACTGTTGCGCGGCGCGTCTGCGGCTGAAAAAAAGGGCTGCCCCGGCAAGGGTGGCGCTGGCGGCCGCCAAAGCGCATGAAATAACCGTCCCGGGTTCAGCCTGGCTCGCGGCGACCGCTGCGGGGATCAATGCCAAAACAAGAAGGACTGGGATATTTTTGGCCAGCATGCGACGCTCCTTGATGCAGAAAGTTAGTTTGCCGTATGAGGTGCGGTAGTGCAGAAGAGTGATACAATTCGCGCCGGAAAGCAACCTGATAAACGAAGCGCCTGGCCGCCGGGCGGATTGCCGGTTTTACGGCTCGCGGGCGGCTTTGAGCCGCGCTTCGCCGGCCCTGCCCGCGCGGCCCGGCCATTCGAGGCAAATCTGGCCCAGGCGGTCGGTGGAAAAAAGCGGGATGCCGCGCTCTTTCAGCGTGGCGCGGGTGCGGGCCGCCGGCATGAACCAGCGGTTGCCGTAGCCGGCGCTGGCCAGGGCCAGCTTGGGGCGCACGGCATCGTAAAACGCCGGCAACGACGCGCCGGCCGCGCCGTGGTGCGGCAGCACCAGCACTTGGGCGGTCAGCTCCGCCGGGGAATAGCGTTCTAGAAGCAGGCGCTGGGCTTTGGCCTCCACGTCGCCGCAGAGCAGGGCCAAGCCCTGGCCGTGCCAGACCAGACGGGCCACCAGCGAAGCGTTGTTCCCGGTTAATGCCTTTTCGGGAAAGGGCCAGAGGATTTCAAGTTGGAGATTGGGCGCGAGTTCAAGCGCATCGCCGGCTTGCAGGCTGTGCCGGGGCTGGTTTTTGCTTTGCAGGATATCCAGCAGGGCCGGGCTGCTCTCGCCGTTGTCGCCAAAGTAGCCGACCTCCAGGTGTTGCAATGGAAAGGCAAGCCCGCCGGCATGGTCCAGGTCCGGGTGGCTGGTCAGCATGAACTCCAGGCGGGGCGTCCGGTTGTCGGTCAGGCTGGCGGCGATGATTTCACGGCCGATATCAAAGCGGGGCGACGGGCCGCCCCCGCCGTCCAGAAGGAGCCGCCCGCCGCCCTGCCACTCCAGCAATACGGCCTGCCCCTGCCCCACGTCGAGCAGGCGCAGCCGCACCAGGTCGCGGCCGGTCTCGTAATGGCGCAGGGCCGTTGGGGCCAGGCAGAGCAGCAGGCCGCAAAGCATGAACAGCGCCGGCTTGAGTAAGGGCGGGCGGGGAGCGGCGGCCGGCCGGCGGCGGGGCGCCAGGCGGGATAGTAACCGGGGCGCCAGCCAGGGCAGCATGGCCAGAGCCAGCCAATAGCCCAGCATGAACAGCCAGTGCGGTCGGGTGGGGAGCAGGGCGGGCAGCAGGCCGGCGGAGTCGAGCCGGCCCAGGCAGTCCATCAGCCAGGCGCAGGGGAGCGAGGCCAGGTGAAAGGCGCCTTCGGCCAGGGCCGGCAGGTGCAGGGCCGCCGCCAGACAGCCGAACAGGGCGACTGGCATGACCAGAAAACCCAACAGCGGCAGCCAGAGCAGGTTGAGGGGGAAGGCCAGGCCGTAAAGGCCGAAGACGCGCGCCAGGAGGGGCATCAGGATCAGTTGCGCGCTGAAGCTGATGCCCAGCATGATCAAGGCGCCTCGGGCCAGGCGGGCGCACTGGCGCGTTCCCCAGGCGGCGGAGCGGCCGGAGCGTGGGTCGGAGTATGGCCCGGAGCGTGGGCCAAGGGCGATTATCCGGTCGTGCAGGCGTAGGCTCAGGGCGTCCAGCCAGGGCATGATCAGGGCAATGGCGGCTATGGACAGCGCGGAAAGCTGCAAGCGCAGGTCAAAAGCGGCCTGCGGGGTAAAAAGCAGAATGCAGAACACCGCCCAGAGCAGCCCGTCCAGCAGCACGGCCGGGCGTTTCATGAAGAGCAGCAGCCCCCAGAAGAACAGCATCAGCCAGGCGCGCCAGAGCGACGGCGTGCCCCCGCCCAGCCAGACGTAAAACAGGGCCGGCAAGAGGGCCGCGGCCACGGCCAGTCGGCGCTTGGGCAGGATGAGCCCCAGGCCGGGGAAAAAGTAAAAAAACGCGTAAACCAAGGCATAGGCCAGACTGGCCACGTAGCCCAGGTGCAGGCCGGACAGGGCCAGGCTGTGCGCCAGGGTTGAGCGGGCCATGAGGTCGGCCGTGCTGGAGTCTTGCAGGTATTTGTCGCCCAAAAGCAGCGCCGGGATGAAGTCGGCTCCTGGAGCGACTGGCGCATCGGGATTATGCCCCGGGCCGAGGCGGGGCAGGGTAGCGTTCAGGCTTTGCCGCAAGCCCTCACGCCAGGCCGCCGGCCCGCTCGCCTCGCCCGTGCCGGCGGCGGGCCGCAACAGCAGGGGGCTGCCGTCGCTGCCGCTGGTCCAGGCGCGCAGGCGCACGCCGCGATCCCGCCAGTAACTTTCCGGTTCCCACAGCCCCGGGTTTTGCAGGCCGCGCACCTCTCTGGGGCGCAGGGAAATTTCCAGGATCTGCCCCGGCAGCGGCCGCGCGGGCAGCGGCTCCAACGGGGCCCGGCCGCGCCAGGCGGCGCCGGACTGCGCACCGGGCGCCTGCCGCGCCTCCGGGGTGGGGGAATCGTACCAGGTCAGCACCATCTTTCCCGGAAAAGGGCGGTTGTCGTGAAGTGATTGATTTTTCGGATTATCAGCCGGGGCCGGCTGATCCAGAATCACTTGCAGCCACCGGTCGGTAAGGCCGTGCACTTCGTCAACCCGGGCGCGCAGGCGCAGTCCTTTTTTGTATAGCTCGCTTTCAGAATCCGGGGTGACCGCCGCCAGGGTCCAGGCGGGCCATTCTTCCCGGGGGGCGCTCTTGTCTGCGCGCAGTTGGCCGTAACCAAGGCCCAGGCCGAAACAGAGGCTGAAAAACAGCAGTAGAGCGAACGGAACCTGGAACCCCGGGCGGCCGGAGGGGAGAGGCGGGTTGGCCAGGGACAAAAAGAAGAGCAGCGCCCAGGCCGTGAAGCCGGGCCAGAAGAAGCGCGAGGCGAAAAGCCCGGCGCACCAGGCCAGGAGCAGGTATTGGCGGAAAAGCGGCGCCGGGCGTTTAGCTTCTGGCTTCAAATCCTTCAACTATCGTCGCGGGCTCTTACGATTTCGGCGCCCACGGCCCGCAGTTTATTTTCGATGCGTTCGTACCCCCGGTCCAGGTGGTAGATGCGCTGCACGTGGGTTTCACCCTTGGCGGCCAGCCCGGCCAGGACCAGCGAGGCGCTGGCCCGCAGGTCCGAAGCCATTACCGGCGCGCCGGTCAGTTTCTTGACCCCGTGCACCACGGCTCTGGAGCCGGAAAGGCGAATGTCGGCGCCCATGCGGTTCAGCTCCGGCACGTGCATGAAGCGGTTTTCGAAAATGTTCTCCTCCACCGTGCCCGAACCCCGGGCCAGGCTCATCATGGCCATGAACTGGGCCTGCATGTCGGTGGGGAAGCCGGGATAGGGGGCAGTACTGATGTCCGAGCTTTTGAGCGGGCCGTCCATGGAGACGGTAACGGAGTGCGGCCGGCCGTCAACAAAAGAATGATCCGTGTCGGACTCGGCTATTTTGAAGCGCGCGCCCATGTCTTCCATTTTATCGATAACTTTACTCAAGCTTTCCGAAGGGCAGCTTTCAAGCTCCAGTTCGCCGCCGGTGATGGCGGCCGCGGCCATAAAGGTGCCGGCTTCGATGCGATCCGGCATGATCAAATAGGAGCAGCCGGAGAGCTTGTCCACGCCCTCGATGTACAGGGTGTCGCTACCGATGCCGCTGATGCGGGCGCCGCAGGCGTTGAGGAAATGGGCCAGGTCGCTGACTTCCGGTTCGCGGGCCGCGTTGCGCAGGATGGTTTCGCCGTCGGCCAGGCTGGCGGCCATGAGCAGGTTTTCCGTACCGCCCACGGTGGGGAAGTCGAAAGAAATGTCCGCGCCGTGGAGTTTTTTGCAGCGGCCGATAATGTAGCCTGAATCCAGCTTGAATTCCGCGCCCATGCGTTCCAGAGCCTTAAGGTGCAGTTCCACGGGCCTGGCTCCGATGGCGCAGCCGCCCGGCAGGGCCACTTTGGCTAGGCCCAGCCGGGCCAGGAGCGGGCCGAGCACCAGCACCGAGGCGCGCATGGTTTTAACCAGATCGTAGGGCGCTTCCGGCTTGAGCTCTTGCACTTCGGCCCGGACCGTGTGGCCGCCTGGGTCGTATTCTGAGGCATCCGAGGCTGGCGCTTCAAAAGCCGCCGGGCAGCCGAGGATGTCCAGCAGCCGGTTGGCGGTGTTGATGTCGCGCAGGCGGGGCACGTTCAGGTAGCGCACCGGGCCGTCCACCAGGATGGCGGAAAGCAGGATGGGCAGAGCCGCGTTTTTGGAGCCGCTCACCCGGATTCGTCCCCGCAGGCGTTTTCCGCCGTGAATAATCAGTTTTTCCATGTAATTGCGCTGCCTTTGCTATTGAGTTAAGCCTTGGCGGGAACCGCCTTGCGGGCCGCCTCTTTTTTGACAGGTACAGCCTACACTTTTTTGAAAAGAATGCGAAGCGGGACTTGACCAGTTTCCTGCAAGCATGTAAAGGCAATCTTCTTACGGCGGATGTAGCTCAATTGGTAGAGCACCAGATTGTGGCTCTGGGTGTCGGGGGTTCAATTCCCCTCATTCGCCCCATT
>JAISDX010000004.1 GCA_031264465.1 Deltaproteobacteria bacterium
CGGGGACGGATTGTCCGGGCCGGGCGCGAACGAGGTTTTACAGTGACTGCGCGCCTCGCCCTCGATGATCACTCTGTTGGGGCGGCGCCCGTCATCCAGGCCGGGCCGGCCGGCCCGACCGGCCCCGCGCCTAGCAAAGTTCAGGCCGCTCTGGTCCGGCGCGTCAACGCCGAGGTAGGCGGCCACCAGGGGGTAAGCGCGGCGGGTCGCTTCCAGGTCAAAGCCGTCGTCGTTGGCCGCGCGGTAAGTGTCAAACAGGTTCTGCACCGGGTTGAGCCCCAGAGCGATCAGGGTCGGGTTGGGGGTGAAGTAGGCGTTGCTCCAGCGCAGCGGGAAAAAGTTGCTGCTTACCTGGCCGTAAGCGGCCCAGAAGCAGACGAGAAAAGCGAAAAACCAGGCCAGGATTTTGCCGGAAGCGCTCCAGTGCGGTTCCATGGCCCGGGCGCACAGGCGGCGCAACAGGCGGGAGCAGAGCCAGGCCAGGAGCAGCACGCCCAGGAAAATCGGGATTACCGGGTAGCTTTCCCAAACCATGTTTACGCTCACCCAAAAATCTTCCAGCAGTTCGATGCCGGTAAAATTCAAACGCTCGCCCAGGTAGGTGTAAAACCCGAAGTCGGCGGCATAAACCAGCCAGAGCGCAAGGAAAACAAGGAAATAGAACGCGGCGATGCGCCCGGCCCAGGCGCCCAGCCGGCGCCCCAGGGACGGAATGCTCAGCATGAGGCCGAGCGGCATGGCCAGAACGGCGGCCAGGCGCCCGTCAAAGCGGCAACCGATGTAAAAGGCCTTGAGCACGTCCCGGGCCGGCGCTTCCGCAAGGAGTTCATAATTGTAGACGGCAAAGGCCAGGCGGGCCAGAATGAGCGGCAGCCAGAACAGCAGCAGGCCGGCCAGGTATTGACGCAACGGCGAAACGCCGGGTTTTCTGCAAGGAAGACTCATAGCTTATGCCTCAGGGTGCGGAGCGACACCAGGGCCATCTGCCCGCCGGCCAGCACCAGGAAGATAACGTTCAAGGCCCAGGCGGCGATATGCGGCGGCAAGGTTCCGCTCTCGCCCAGGACCACGAAAAATGACGAACCGGCGTAAAACACGAACGTCAGAATCAAGGCCAGGAATATCCCCAGGTAGAGATTTTCCGTGCTGTTGACAATGGAAAGGGCCAGGAGCCCCATGACCAGGATGGAGGCCGCGTAGGCGAAGCGGCGGTGCAGTTCGGTGCGCAGCGTGTCCACGTTGGTGCCGGCCGCCTCCAGCCGCTCGATGCTGCCGTAAAGGTCGCCCAGCGAGCTTTCCGAAGGCGTTGCCTTGGGCTCGAACGTCTTGAAGGCCAAGAGATCCTGCTTGATGGGGAGCGTCAGCCGCTCCAGGTCGAACCGCTCGAAGTCCGCCAGCTTGGCCACATGCACGCCGGTAAGCACCCAGTCGCCCGGGCCGGTGGCCGCCCCGGCCGCCTTGTAGGTGCGGCGCAGGCTGGAACGGTCCGGTGAAAACTCGTAAACGGTCACGCCATTGGCCCGCTCCCGCTCCGGCCAGGCGGTCTTGACGTTCACCACGTACTCGCCGCGGGAAAACCAGAGGTCGCTGACGGCAAAAAAATCGGCGCCGCGCTGCTTGACCTCGTTCTGCCAGATGTCCGAACTGTAGCGCTCGCCCGCAACGCCCAGCCCCTGGGCGAAAGCGAACTGCAAAACCGCCCAGGCCAGGCCGTAAAGCAGCACGAAGCGAATCATGGAAACCGGAGAAACCCCGCCGGCCTCCAGGGCCACCATTTCCCGGTTTTTCTTCATTAGCGAGAGTTGCAGCACCATGGCCAGCAAAAAAATGGAGGGCAGAATCTGGGAAATGATCAGGGGCAGCTTTACCGCGAAGTAAAACAGCACCATCTTCACGCCCATGCCCGCGTCCAGAAACACGTCAATGCGCTGGAACAGGTCGGTCAGGGTGTAAATGCTGGCGCCGATGCCCAGGAAGACCAGCAGCAGGAACAGGTTGCGCTGCAAAAGGCAGCGGTTCAGGAGCTTCATGCGGCCGCTCCCTTCCGTTTGCGCCCGCGCAGGCGGGCCGGCGCGAGGCGCCGCAACATGCCCGACAGGTCCGGCGCGCCTTCGCGCGAAGTAACGATTATGCCGACCACCCCCAGCAGGAAGAACAGCGCGTTCGGCCCCCACATGGCCAGAGCCGGGCTGAGGCGGCCGGATTCGCTCAGAGTTATGCCCGCCGAATACAGGGAGTAATAGATCAGGAAGGTGAGCATGGCCAGAACGACCGCCACCTGCTTGCGCGAGCTTTCAAAGCTGCAGGCCAGCGGCACGGCGAAGAGCCCGAACACCAGGCAGGCCACGGGCAGCGACCAGCGCTTCTGGATTTCAATACGCACCCGGTTGGCGAAACGGCCGTCGTCGTTGCCGTCCAGGTTGCGCAGGTGCCGCTCCAGTTCCGTCCAGGACATTTCCTTGGGCTTTAGCTCGGCATTGTCGCCGTCACTGGAAAACACGCGCGAGATATCCAGGCGGTACTCGAAATATTTGAAGCTGGCCACGCTGGCCGGACCTTTTTCGTCCATCACGTAGCTGCGCCCGTCCCAAAGGCGGAACACCAGGCTGCCGCTTTCGTTGTCGGTATCGATGAGCGCGCGCGGGGCCAGGATGGTCATTTCCTCTCCCGGCGAACTGCCGTCTTCAATAATGACCTCGCGCAACTCGCCCGTGCTATGGTCCACTTCCCGGGCGAACAGGGTCAGGCCGGCGATCTCCTGATTGAAGACGCCGGGCTGGATGGTCAGGCGGGCCTTGGTGGCGGCCAGGTGCATGATGGTGGAGCGAAAGCCCTCCGTCCCCCAGGCGATGCCGTAGAGCGAAAAACACATGGTCAACAGGCAGCAGAACGAGGCAAACCACATGGGCGAAGGCAAAAGTTGCAGTACGCTGACGCCGCCCGCCTTGAGGGCCACCAGCTCCCGGTCGCCGCTCATGCGCATGAACGTGAGAAAGACGCTGAGCATGCAGCAAAGCGGCACCACCAGCAACAGGAAGGTGGGAGCCATGTAAATGAGCAGGACTACAAACTCCGCCGCGGTCAGACCCAGGCTGGCCACCAGCTTGCGCATCTGCACGCCCTGGCCGATCAGCATCAGGGCCAGCATGAAGGCGGAACTGAGTAAAAAGTTGTGCGCCATCTCCACCATGGTGTGACGGTGCAACGTGTTGAATGATAGTATATTCAAGGCCAAATCAGTTTTCCGGTAAAAGCGACGTTTTGCGGGCGCTGGAATTGTCTTTATTGTTCGCTGTCCAAGAGCCTTTCCAATGCCCCGGCGTCCTTGGGGGTAAGGTTGAAGCGCATGCCGGCTTCATCCAGCAGCTTGTACAGGCTGACGGTTTTTAAAGAGCCTTCGGCTCTTTGCCCCAGGATCCACTCCAGAGCCCGGCGCACCAGTTCGCCGTGCGGCATTCCCTCGGCCATGGCATCCCTCCTGTTAAACCACTTTAATAAACCACTCGATGAATGCTTGCAAGAGTATTCATGTTAGCGTAGTCAAGAAGCCCCATGTACGAGTTGTTTTCCGCCGCAATTCTGGGCATAGTCGAAGGCCTGACCGAATTTATCCCGGTTTCCTCCACCGGGCATCTGATCTTGACCAGTTATTTTCTCGGCCTGGAAGGCGGCGTAATCAGCACTTTCGAAGTGTTCATCCAGCTCGGAGCCATTTTGGCGGTGGTAGTACTGTACCGGCAGCGCTTTGCCGGGCTGATCCCCGGCCGGGCCAGGCCGTCCGCAACCGCGGGCGCACCCCGGGCCGCCGGGGGCGGCTGCCGGGGTTGGCGGGGCCTCGGGCTGCTGTTCCTGACCTGCCTGCCGGCCAGTTTGCTGGGGCTCTTCGCCCATGCCCACATCAAGCAATATCTTTTCAACCCTTACACCGTGACCGTGGCCCTGGCCGTGGGGGCCGTGTGCATGCTGCTGCTGGAGCGCTTCAAGAAGGCGCCCCGCGTCGAGAGCGTGGATCAAATTACCCCGGCCCTGGCCCTGGGCATCGGGGTGTTCCAGTGCCTGGCGCTGTGGCCGGGCTTTTCCCGTTCCGCTTCCACCATTATGGGCGGCATGCTCCTGGGGGCCGGGCGCAAAACCGCCGCCGAGTATTCATTCATCGCGGCCGTGCCGATCATGTTCGCGGCCACCGGCTTTGACCTGCTGAAAAATTTCGGCGGCATCGGGGTGGAACATCTGCCCTTCTTTGCCGTCGGTTTCGCGGTTTCGTTCCTCTCCGCCCTGCTGGCCATAAAATTCTTCATCAGCGTCCTGGGCCGGGTCGGCCTCGCGCCCTTTGCCTGGTACCGCCTGGCCCTGGCGCCGCTGCTCTTCCTCTTCCTGATACGCTGATCATGCTTTCCCGCTCTTTTGGTAAAGTTATTATTTGGCTACGACCTCTAGACTTTTTCTTGACAAACGACCGAACAGGCTTCTTATAATCAACCACATTTTCCGTTCCGCAACCAGAGGAGTTTTCACATGTCAGAGACACGCGTTCCATTTTGGAGAAACTATCGGTTTTCCCTGATTCTGCTTGCTTCCATAACCATCGGCAGCATAGTCGGGTATGTGATGGGCAAGGACGCCGTGGTGCTGCAACCCTTTGCCCAGGTGTTCCTGAACCTGCTCTTCACCATCGTGGTGCCGCTGGTGTTCGTGACGATCGCCAGTTCGGTCAGCAGCATGCTGGACATGCGGCGGCTGGGCAAGATCATGGGCACCATGTTCATCACCTTCCTGGTGCTCAGCACCATTGCCGCCCTGATTGCCCTGGCGGCGTTCACAATTTTCCCGCCGGCCGAAGGCTTCAACGTGCCCCTGCCGGAAGCCGGCAACCTGGGCCAGACCAAAATAGGCGAGGCCATCGTCAAAACTTTCACCGTCAGCGATTTCAGCGAAATCCTGAGCCGCCGGAACATGCTGCCGCTCATTTTCTTCTCCATTCTCATCGGCATCTGCGCCAGTTACACCTGCGGCAAGGACAGCCTGATCTCGCGGCTTCTGGGCGAGCTTTCCAAAATCCTGATGAAGGCCGTGAGCATCATCATGCTGTACGCCCCCATCGGCCTGGGCGCCTATTTCGCCTCGCTGGTGGGCGAGTTCGGCCCCGAACTCCTCGGCGCCTACGCCAAGGCCATGGCCGTATACTATCCGCTCTGCCTGATTTTCTTCGTCACCGTGCTGCCGCTCTACGCCTGGTATGCGGGCGGGCGGGAAGGGGTGCGCCGCTTCTGGCGTAACATCCTGCCGCCCACGGCCACGGCGCTGGGCACGCAAAGCTCGTTCGCTTCGCTCCCCTCCAACCTGGAGGCGACCGCGAACATCGGCATTCCCAAAGACATCCGCGAAGTGGCCGTTCCCGTGAGCACGGCCATCCACATGGACGGCAGCGTCATGGGGGCCATGCTTAAAATCACGTTCCTCTTCGGTATGTTCGGGGCCGAGTTCAGCGGCGTGGGCATGTACCTGGTGGCCGTGCTGGTGGCGGTGGCGGCCGGCCTGGTGATGAGCGGCATTCCCGGCGGCGGCTTTATCGCCGAAATGCTGATTATCAGCCTGTTCGGCTTCCCGCCCGAGGCCTTCGCCTTTATCGCCATGATCGCCGTGCTCATCGACCCGCCGGCCACGGCCATAAACGTGACCACCAACACCACCACGGTCATGGTGATCACCAGGCAAATAGAGGGCAAGGACTGGATAAACAAAAACTACGCGGACCGGGAGGCGGCTTAGGGATTGTTTCCAAGGAAGGCGAGTTCCGGGCGGATGCCGGGAAAAATTCCCGGCGCCGCCCCAAGAAAAGACTTGCCAAAGTCCCGGCCCTTGGTTAAAGAATATCCCTTGCGTACGGCGAGGTAGCTCAGGTGGTCAGAGCATGCGGCTCATATCCGCAGTGTCGGAGGTTCAAGCCCTCTCCTCGCTACCAGAAAATAACCCACCGGGGTTCAAGGAAGTTCCTTGAACCCCGGTGTTGTTTTCAACCGGCAACAGGTCGCCCGGGCTGATAAAAAACGGGTTTGCCTCGCGCAAATCCTTTTGATATCACTCCATAAATTTTTTAACTTCCCACTCCAAAGGCAGGGGCGCATGGTCGCCAACTTTGACGTACAGCAGTTTGTCAGCGCTTTCATCGTTCTTTTCGCCGTTATCGACATCATCGGCACGGCTCCCATCATCATCACCCTGAAAGAACGAGGACTCGGGGTCAGCGCGCTCAAGGCCACCATCCTGTCCTTTTTGCTTCTGCTCGGTTTCTTCTTCGCCGGCGAACTGGTGTTGCGCCTGTTCCATGTGGATATCGAATCTTTCGCCGTGGCCGGGGCGCTGCTCATTTTCCTGATGGCCCTGGAAATGCTGCTGGACGTGGAAATTTTCAAATACCAGAGCCCGGTAAAGGAAGCCACGCTGGTGCCGCTCGCCTTCCCGCTGGTGGCCGGGGCCGGCTCTCTCACCACCCTGCTCTCGCTGCGGGCCGAATACGCGGCCGTGAACATCATCCTGGCCCTGGTGCTCAACATGGTCTGGGTTTACCTGGTCATCCGCATGACCGAAAAAATCGAGCGAGTGCTCGGCAAGGGCGGCATTTACCTGATCCGCAAATTTTTCGGGATCATCCTGCTGGCCATCAGCGTGAAGCTCTTTACCTCCAACATCTACGTCATTTTTGACAAGTTCAGTTGACGCGGGACAAATACAACTTGACTTAATCAAGCCGCTGGCGTAACGCTTTGCGGCTTGGATTCTTATTATTTTTGAAAAAACGGGTGCACATGTTCGACAACCTTTCAGACAGGCTTAACGGCATATTCCGCAAACTCAGCGGCCGGGCTCAACTGGATGAGAAAAACATTCAGGACGGCCTGCGCGAGGTGCGGCTTGCCCTTTTGGAAGCCGACGTCAACTTCAAGGTTGTCAAAGACTTCACCGAGCGGGTGCGCGAGCGCTGCCTGGGGCAGGACGTCAGCCGCGCCCTCACCCCCACCCAGCAGCTTATCCGGGTGGTCAACGAAGAACTCACCGCCATACTGGGCGGCGAGACGGCCGGCCTGAACCTGTACGGCAAGCACCCCTATGTGATCATGCTGGTGGGCCTGCAGGGCTCGGGTAAAACCACCTCGGCCGCCAAGCTGGCCAACTGGCTCAAGGGCGAAAACCGCAAGCCTTACCTGGCGCCGGCCGACGTTTACCGCCCGGCCGCCATCGACCAGCTCACCGCCCTGGCCAAACAGCTGAATTTGCCCTGCTACCCATCCGCCACCGGCATGAACCCGGTGGACATTGCCGAAAAGGCCGTGGCCGCCGCCCGGGCCGCCGATTGCGATGTGGTGCTGGTGGACACCGCCGGCCGCCTGCACATTGACGAAACCCTGATGCGGGAACTGGTGGCCATCAAGGAGCGGGTTTCCCCGGTGGAAATACTGTTCGTGGCCGACGCCATGACCGGCCAGGAAGCGGTAAACGTTGCCGAAGCCTTCAACAACGCCCTGGACATTACCGGCGTGGTGCTCACCAAGATGGACGGCGACGCCCGCGGCGGCGCGGCCCTTTCCATCAAGTCCGTCACCGGCAAGAGCGTCAAGTTCGTCGGCTTGGGCGAAAAAATTTCCGAACTGGAGCTGTTCCACCCGGACCGTATCGCCGGGCGCATCCTGGGCATGGGCGACATGCTCACCCTCATTGAAAAGGCCCAGGGCAGCATTGAGGAAGAGGAAGCCGAGGAACTGGCCCGCAAGATGCAAAAAGCCGAGTTCGACCTGGAGGACTTTCGGGTGAGCATGCGGCGGCTGAAAAAGCTGGGCTCGCTGGAAGGCATTCTCAAGATGATCCCCGGCCTGGGGGGCCTCGGGCAGAAGTTGGGCGCCGGCGCCCTGCCGGAAAAAGAAATGACCCGTACCGAGGCCATCATCAATTCCATGACCCGGGAAGAACGCCACAAACCGAAAATTATCGGCAGCAGCCGCAAGCAGCGCATCGCCAAAGGCTCCGGCAGCACCGTGGCCCAGGTGAACCAGCTTATCAAACAGTTCGAGGGCATGCGCGGCATGATGCAGCAGATGACCGGCGGCAAAAAGAAAGTTAAGGGTCTGCCCGGCCTGCCCGCCGGCGCCCGGGGGATGGGGGGTCTGGGCGGGCGGATGCCCGGTCTGGGCGGCCCCGGCGGAATGGGAGGAATGGGCGGCCTGCCCGAGGCGCCGGCCGGTTTCGGCGGCGAGCTTTCCAAAAGCGCCCTGAAGAAAAAAAAGGAAAAGCGTAAAAAAGAGCGCAACAAGCGCCGCTGATGCAAATTTGGCGCTGGCGCTGATTTGGAAATTGAGTTTTATAACTTGTTTTTTTGTATTCATGTTAATATAAATAAAGAACGATTAGGAGATAGCAAATGGCAGTCAAATTGAGACTTACCCGCTCCGGCAGCAAAAAGCGTCCTTTTTACCGCGTGGTGGCCATTAACGGCCATACCCGCCGCGACGGGCGTCCCCTGGAATTTCTCGGCTACTACAACCCCATGACCAACCCGGCTGAAGTAAAGCTGGAGGTGGAAAAAATCCAGAAGTGGCTGGACCTGGGCGCCGAAGCTTCCGAAACGGTGCGCAGCCTGCTCAAGAAAAACGCTTAATCCATACCGATTCGCAGTTTCGCCGCGCCGCTTTCACTCCCAAGAGCCTTGAAAATGCTTGACCTGTGGCTGATACTTAAACGCACACGAGGTTTCCCATGCTAAAAGAACTGGTTGAATTTACTGCGAAATCGCTGGTTGACAGTCCTTCTGCCGTACAAGTTACCGAAGTTGAAGGGGAACAGACCACTGTCATTGAACTGCGGGTTGCCAAGGAAGACCTGGGCAAGGTCATTGGCAAGCAGGGCCGCACGGCCCGCGCCATCCGCACGATTTTGAGCGCCGCCGCCAGCAAGGAAAAAAAGCGTTGCGTGCTTGAAATTCTGGAATAACTCCGCCAGGCCCAAGGCGAATCTGAACACGTGTCCGGCGCCCAGGTGAACGCAGACAAGCGGAATGCAAATTCAAACCTGATCGAAGTTGGCCGCATTACCAAGGCGCACGGCATCAGGGGTGAAGTAAGCGTCGACTACAACGCCGATTCGTTCGAGCTCCTGGCGGACTCGGTATACTTGCGCGGCCGGGCCGCTGACGGCCGCGAAAGTCTCAAAAAGTATAAAATCGGAGGGTTGCGCCTGCACAAAGGCCGCCCTCTGCTTTTTTTGCACGGGGTGGAAGATCGCAACGCGGCCGAGCTTTTACGCAACTTCGCCCTGCTGGTGCCGGAAGACCGCCTGCCCGAGCCGGACGAGGGCGAAATATACCTGCGCGACCTGCCCGGCCTGGAAATTTTTGTAATGGAAAGCCGGGGCGGGGACAAAAAAACCAGCCTCGGCCGGCTGGACTCGGTGGCCGAGATGGCCGGGCAGGAAATCTGGACCATCCTGACTCCCGCGGGCAAGGAAATCCTCCTGCCGGCCAACGGGGAATTCGTCCTGAAAATAGACCCGGACCAGGGCTACGCGCTTATAGACCCGCCGCCCGGCCTGCTCGAACTTTACCTGGGTTAACCCCGACTTTGGCCCAACCCTGGCCGAACCACGCCATGATCATCAACATCATCACCCTCTTTCCCGAATTTTTCCAGGGGCCGTTCTCCGCCGGCCTGATGCAACGCGCTGTGGAAAAAGGGCTGGTGCGTTTCAATTTCATCAACCCGCGCGACTTTACCGATGACAAGCGCCGGACCGTGGACGACCGCCCCTACGGCGGCGGGCCGGGCATGGTCATGTTGTTGCGGCCCCTGGCCCGCGCCCTGCGCTCGCTGGGCTTTGCCGGGCCGTACGCCGCCTCCCCCGCCGCCGGCCGCCTGCTGGCCATGTCGCCCAAAGGACGGCCCTTTAACCAGGCCCTGGCGGCCGAACTGGCCGGCGCCGAATCCATTACCCTGCTCTGCGGCCGTTACGAAGGTTTTGACGCCAGGTTGGGCGAGCTGTTCCCACTGGAGGAGGTTTCGCTGGGCGACTTTGTCCTGAACGGCGGCGAAAGCGCGGCCCTGGCCGTGTGCGAGGCGGCCTCGCGCCTGTTGCCCGGTTTTATGGGGCATGAGGAATCCGGCCTGGAGGAAAGCTTCAGCGCCTCGCTCCTGGAGTACCCGCACTATACCCGCCCGGAAGTTTTCGAGGGGCTGGAAGTGCCGGAAATACTGCGCGGCGGCGACCACGCGGCCGTTGCCCGCTGGCGCCGGCAGGAAGCGCTCGCGGCCACGGCCCGGGCAAGGCCGGAACTGCTGGAGCAGGCCCGCCTGAGATCGGACGATGTGGATTGCCTGCGCGATTTTTACCGCCACGCGCACAAGCGGGCCGGCCGCAATCTTTATCTTGCGCTGCTGCACTACCCGGTGCTGGACAAAGATCAAAAAAATGTAGCCGTTTCTTTGACAAACCTGGACATCCACGATATATCTCGCAGTTCGCGCACCTATGGCCTGGGGCGGTTTTTTATTGTCACACCGCTCGAAGACCAGCGGTTCGTTCTGGACAAAGTGCTGGAACACTGGGTGAGCGGCGCGGGCGGCCAGAGCAACCCCGACCGGCGGGAAGCCCTCTCCCGGGTAACGGCCGTGAACGCGCTTGAAGATGTTGTGGCCATTCTGGAAAAACGGCACGGCAGCCGCCCCCTGCTCTGGGGCAGCAGCGCCGACTATTCCAGGCCGGGCAAGCCCCTGGAGTCACGCGGACGGCGCGGCCGCAAGCCGAGGCGCAAGGAAGATTTCTCCGGCCGGATAATATGCTTTGACGAAGCCCGAAAAATCTTATATACACGCCCGGCTGTCCTGCTTTTAGGCACAGGCCACGGCCTGGCTCCGGAAATTATCGAACAGTGTGACCACCTGCTGCCGCCCTTGCGCCGCTTTGCGGACTATAACCACCTTTCGGTGAGAAGCGCGGGAACAGTTATTTTAGACCGCATACTCGGAGAATGGGGATAAGAAAATGAACATTATTGAAAAAATTGAACGCGAACAGCTTCGCATGGACCTGCCCCAGTTCAAGGCCGGCGACGCCGTTAAAGTCCACATGCGCATTGTCGAAGGCGAAAAGGAACGTATCCAGATCTTCCAGGGCAACGTGATCAGCATCAGCCGCGCCGCTTCCAACACCTCTTTCACCGTGCGCAAGGTTTCCGACGGCGTCGGCGTGGAAAGGGTGCTGCCCCTGCATTCGCCGATTATCGAGAAAATCGAACTGGTGACCGAAGGACGCGTCCGCCGCAGCCGTCTGTACTACCTGCGCAACCTCAAGGGCAAAGCCGCGCGCATCAAACCCAAGAAAACCTGGTAATCTTCCCGGCAACAGCCGCTTATTCCAGGGGGAGCATTGCTTCCCGGCATAGCAGGCGCACCGGCCCGACTTTCGCGGGCGGCGCGCCTTTGCTTTGCCCTCAACCGGCGCCGCCGGATTGAACCGTATGAATGTTATTGACACCAAGGCCGCCTGATGCAAAATAAGAGCGGTCTGATCATCTGTAAAAAAATCCCTATGAACATGAAGGAGGAGTATTCTGATGGTGGTGAAATATTTTTCCCGCTATGTGGCGGCTATCCTCGTACTGGCCTCGCTGGGCTTCAGCTTCAAAGCATACGGCGCCGAGCGGGAAAACATTCTGGTGGTCGCGGTGGCCTGGAAACAGACAGCCGCGGAGTACAGGGCGCTTTATCATCAGGGCTTCAACATCGCCGCGCAAAAGGTGCGCGACGCGCTCGCGGCGCGCGGCCAGGATCAAAAACCGCTCGCAGTGCTTACGGATTTGGACGACACGCTTGTGCTGCCGCTGAAATACTGGGGTTCGCTGATAGCGGGCGGACAGGACTTTTTTGACGACGCGCTGTGGGACGCCTGGATACCGAAGCACGAGATGACGCCGGCGCCGGGCGCTCTTGAATTTCTAAAATTTTGCGAAGCCAACGGCGTAGAAGTATTTTATGTGACCAATCGCGATCAGGGCGCGGATACGTATAAACTCGCCCTGGCTTCCATCAGGCTGCTGGGTTTTCCCTATGCGGACGAAAAGCACCTCACCGTGCAAATCGAGACTTCCAACAAAGAAACCCCCCAGCAGGCCATCGCGGAAAAATACGATGTCGTATGCTACCTGGGCGACAACCTGAACGACTTCAAACGCGTGTATTACGTTAAAGACGTCAACGAGCGTATTGCTCTGATGGAAAAGGACAAAGATCTGTTCGGAGACAAATTTATTTTGTTCCCCAATCCGACGGACGGACACTGGATAAGAGCGATCTTCGGAGACTCCGAGCCGCCGGCCAACGACGAGAACCGGAAAAAATTTGGAGAAGCCGCAACGGCCAACAAATCGAAATAACAAAAAATTATATATAAATTTAAGATAATTACAACTACAAAGTCGCAAAAAAACGCTGGCTCCCGGCCCGGCCGAACAGGACTCCCTCGGCGCCGGGCCCGCTGCCGTCGCTCAAGCCCAGGAAGGAGTCCGGGCCTCTTTCCAGCAAATAGGCGTAGAGGGCCCGCATGCCGGCCAGGCTGTGGGCGGCGGTGAAAAGACCGGCTTCAAGCTCCGCCATCAGTTCGAGCGTTTCCTCCCGGCCGCCGGCGCAGACCAGGCCGGGGCCGCCGGGGGCGGCGTACAGCCAGAGCCCCGCCCCGAGATCTTCCAGCAGGTTTTCCGCCGACCGGGCAGCCCGGCGGGGAGAACCCAGAACGCCGCCCGTCCGCCAGGGCAGGCCTGGCGCCAGCAGGCTGAGCCCCAGAGCCGGCACCTCCCGGCCGCAACAGCGCCGCGCCGCCTCGGCCGCAACGCGGTCAAGCGCCGCCGGGTCGGCCAGCAAATTTTCAGCGGAAAAATCCAGATTTTCCAGTTCAGCTAAAGAATTGCGACAGTCCGCGCTCCGGCCGGCCGGACACAGGCCACCGCAGAGGAAGGCGACGCCGCAGCGCGTGCGGCCGCGCAAAAAAAAACTTCGTACATGCTCTATCCGCCGGGGCTGTTGTGGGGCGACAGGGGGTATTGCGCCAGCACCGCCGCAATCATGGCCTCGTTGACGGCCCGCAGGTTTTCCGTGGGGTAAAGGCGCAAAAAAGCTTCGAAAGCGGCCCGGGCTTCGACCAGGGGGCCGGGAACGTTAATCACCATGGTGCCGCCTGTTTTGCCGCAGACCAGCTTGCACCACAGATGTCCGTTTTTCCCGTAAATTTCTTTGGCGGCCTTTATTTCCAAAAAGCGCTCCAGCGCGGTATGCGTGCAGTCGTCCGCCAGGTTGGCACTGTAACGGCTGCCGCCGCCGCTGCCGCCGATGACGACCAC
>JAISDX010000008.1 GCA_031264465.1 Deltaproteobacteria bacterium
GCTGATGGTCAGGCTCACCGGGCCGGCACAGGTCGGGAAGGCGAGGCCGCCCAGGCGGCGGCGCAGTCGCTCGGCCAGTTCCGCCGCCTTGAGCGGAGGGGTTTGCGGCAGCAGGATGACAAATTCTTCGCCACCGTAACGAGCCACGTAGTCCTGCCCGCGCAGGAGGCCGCGCAGGGCGGAAGCCACGCCGCGCAGCACGTCGTCGCCGGCCTGGTGCCCGAGTGAATCGTTGATATTCTTGAAGTGATCGATGTCGCAAAACACCACTGAAAGATCTCTGGAGCGCAGGTTGGCCAGTTCCACTTCCTGCTTGAAACGTTCCTCAAAGTGGCGGCGGCAGTTGATTTTGGTCAGGGCGTCGTAGTCGGCCTGCTGCTTTACGTCCAGGAAGCTGTTGGCGTTGTTCAGGGTAAAGGCCAGGAACTGCAGAGCGGAGTTCAGCGCCATGGCCTGGTCGCGGCTCAGGCTCCTGTCCATGTCGGTGAGCAGGCTGATCACGCCAATCTGCTTGCCGGCAATGGCAATGGGCAGGTGCAGCACATGCCCGTTGGCCGGGGAGGCGCCGCGCCATTTCGCGTCCTGGTCGTCCAGGTTCACCTGGCGGATTTGCCACTGGAGAGCTTCCTCGGGCAGGTTGTGGTTTATCTGCTCAAGCAGAAGGTCGCGCCAATCCTGAAAGGCTTTGCCGCCCTTGGGAGCGCTGATGAACAGGCTGGCTTCCAGCTTGCCGGCGTTATCGCGCCAGAGCGAGGCATGCAGGCTGCGCACCGGGAAAAGCAGCTTGAAGCAGGAAAAAGCGGTGCGGATAATGGCCGAAGGGTCCAGTCCGGTGGAGGTACGGGTCAGGAAATTGACCAGAAATTGCAGCACTTCGTTTTTCCGCTCCAGGATTTCCCGCTCCAGGAAAATTTCCCGAGACATGCGCAGGGCGTCCTGTTGTATGGCTTCAAATTCCAGAGCCTGGTAAATTTTACGGGAAAAGGCCTCCGGGTGCATGGGCAGACGGAGCACGGCGGCAAAGTCGGCGTCAACTGCATATTCAAGCTCTTCCACCGCATATTTCTCGCCCAAAAAGAGAAGTTGCGGCAAAAGGTCCAGCGGTCCGTTGCGCCCGAGGCCGCTCTTGTAACCCTGGTGCCCGGCCATGGAAAAAATTACCAGGTTGGGGTGGTCGGCCTCGAATTGCGCCATGCCCGGTTTTGCCGCCAGCGGCCAGGAACGGAGCTGGAAATCTTCCGCCAGGATGGTTTCCGCCATCTTCTCCTGTTCCGGCTCAAGCCCGTACAGCCAGATTGTGCCTAAGTTTTTTGAATGTTTCATTGCCATCTCCCCAAACAACGTTGCCGTTCCGCTGCTTGATTTTGCGGATCATCAGGTTTTTGAAAAATAGAAGCAATAATTGTACCTTTGTAATAAAAATAAGTTTTATTACCAAGTTATACATTATAAAAACAGCGGGCGGCAAATCTTGCTGGCGGGCGATTTGACAAGCCCCGGCTCTTGTGCTCTTTGCAAAACATGAAAAAGAAAAAAATCTGGGCTACTTTGCATCCTTTTTACGAAGGCGGGGACGTGCTCGGCCGCAAGGTGGCCAACCTCGGGTTTATCAAGGCGCTTTTGCGGAGCGACCCTTTTGACGAATACCACTTTTTCCTGGATCGGCCCGAGGCCTGTAAAAATATGGAAGAAGTGCTGCGTGAAGACTTTCCCGCCCTCTGGGAAGGCGGGCGCTTCGGCTTGCGCTTGCGGGGCGAATTGCCCTATCGCCTGGCCGGCGAACGGTTTTTTTGTTTCCACCTTTCCGACTGCTTTGTGCTCTTCACCTCCCTGATGCAGGCCAGAAGCGCTTACAGCCGGGATATTTTCCCCATAACCGCCCCCACGCACTCCCTGAGTTATTCCGAGTACGGCCGCGCCTTTCTCCAGCACCTGTGGGCCGGGGTGAGCGGGCGCGACGCCGTGGTGGCCACTTCGCGCTGCGGGCGGGACGTGGTTGAGGGAATGTACGGCAGCCTGCGCGCCGCCTATGCTCTCGACGCCGGGAGCTTTCCGGCCCCGGGCGTCAAAATCGTGCCGCTGGGCGTGGAGCCGGGCGAATTTCCCTCGCCCGGGGCAAAGGAAAAGCTCGGCCGGGAAAAGCGCGCCCGGCTCGGCATAGCTCCTTTTGGCGAGGCGACGGTTTTTTTGCTGTTCGCCCGTCTCACCTACCTTTCAAAAATGGACCTCCTGCCGCTTTTACGCGTTTTCAAGCGGGCGGAAGGGTTGGGGCTGAGGCCGGGTTCCTATCAACTGATCCTGGCCGGCTGGCAGGAAGAAGGCGATGCTTTTTCCGGCGAATTCAAAAATCTGGCCGCCAACCTGGGCATCAGGTGCAGCCTGGTGCCGCGCCCGGACAACGACGAGCGCAAGGCCCTGTTCGCGGCGGCCGATGTTTTTCTTTCACCTGCGGACAACCTGCAGGAAACTTTC
Organism: Deltaproteobacteria bacterium; assembly: GCA_031264465.1. Lineage (GTDB taxonomy): Bacteria > Desulfobacterota > Desulfovibrionia > Desulfovibrionales > Desulfovibrionaceae > WRHT01. The sequence goes on from JAISDX010000008.1 coordinate 2,473, forward strand.
GGTCTGACCATTCTGGAGGCGGCGGTTTCCGGCCTACCGGTGATCGCTTCGGACTTTGACGGCTACAAGGACCTGGTGCTGCCCGGCCAAACCGGCCTGCTGGTGCCGACCCTGGGCCCGGCGGCCACGCCGGACACGGACGTGCGTTCCTCATTTACCTCGGCCGGCGAGTATCACCTGCGCCTGGCCCAGCAGTGCGTGGTGGAACCGGCGGCCATGGCCCGGGCCGTGGCCGGGCTGGCCCTGGACCCGGCGCTGCGCCGCCGCCTGGGCGAGGCGGCCCGCAAACGGGTGCTGGCGGAATTTTCCTGGAAAGCGATCATCAAGCGTTATGTGGCGCTCTGGGAAGAACTCGCAGCCAAACCCTTGCGCCCGGACGAAGAAGAGCGGGTGCGCCGGGCTGTACACCCGGCCTTTCCGCCTTATATGGAAATTTTCGGCGACTACTTCAGCGCCCGGCTGGGCTCGTCCCCTGCAAGCAGTGGCGAGAACAGCGCTGAAAACAATGGCGGGCAAAGCCGCCGGGTGCGCTGGAGCCGCAGTGGCGAGGCTGTTTACCGTGGGCTGGATTTTCCGGTAATCTATCAACTGCTGGATGCCGAGATTAAACTTGAACAGCTCAAGCGCCTGCTCTTTGCCGCGCGCAGACCTCTGCCTCTGGAAGAACTGCGCCGCCAATGCCCGGCGCCCGCCCACGGACAGGGAGCGCGCGCGGATCGGGATTTTTTGCTGCTATGGGCCCTGAAACATGATTTGCTAGAGTTTATTTAGAATTTGTTGTAAAGAAATCCATTATGTGCCTTGCCGTACCGGTCCAGGTGGCCGAAATATTGGAGAATGACCTTGTTCGCTGCCGCATGGGCGAGAGCGACACTTTTGTCACGGCTTCGTCCATGTTGCTGGAAGAGGCGCCCCGCTTGGGCGACTATCTGATCCTGCACGCCGGCTTTGCCCTGCGCAAGCTGGACCCGGCCGACGCCGAGGATACGCTGGCGCTGATGCGCGAAATGGCGGCCGCGGCCGAAGATACCTATTGGTAAATCATGAAGAAAGAACGCACCGCCGTCCGGCTGGAAAAAATACGCCGGGTTCTGGAGCAGCGCCAGCCGGATCTGACCCTGGTCATGGCCAACATTCACGACCCGCATAACGTTTCGGCCATTTACCGCAGTTGCGACGCCTTCGGGGTGCCGCGCGTACACCTTTACTATACCGACACCCCGTTCCCGCACTTGGCGGCCAAAACGTCGGCTTCGGCCCGCAAGTGGGTGGAAACCGAGCAGCACCGCAATATTGAAGATTTGCGCGCCGCCCTGAAAAAGCGCGGCATGGCCGTGTACGCCACCACCTTCACGCCGGCGGCCCGTCCGCTGGCCGAGTTCGACCTGACCCGGCCTGCGGCGGTGATTCTGGGCAATGAGCACCGCGGCGTGGACGAGGAACTCGTTGCCCTTTCCGACGCGCAAATTTATATCCCGATGTACGGCATGATTCAGAGTTTTAACGTTTCCGTGGCGGCGGCCCTGGTGCTTTACGAAGCCTCCAGGCAGCGCCTGGCCGCGGGCCGCTACGACGCCCCCGGCTACCAGCCGCGGGAACTGGAAGAGCTGTTCGCGACCTGGGCCGACAAGTAGGCCAAATAAAGCCAATTAACAGCCCGATCAACAGAGCGGGAAGGAATGAACGGATGATCGGCTACATTGAAGGAACTTTGCTGGAAGTGACCGAGACTTCCTGTCTGGTGCTTACGGCCGGCGGGCTGGGATACGAGCTTTTCCTGCCCGGCCACCTGTTCGCGAAACTCCCGGAAAAGAGCGGTAAAGTGCAGTTTTACGTGCATACCCAGGTGCGTGAGGACGCGCTGGAACTGTTCGGCTTTTCCACTTGGGACGAGCGCGAGACTTTCCAGACCCTGATCAGCATCAATCGGGTGGGGGCGCGCACCGCCCTGGGCGTCCTGGGCACTTTCCGGCCGGACGACCTGCGCAGCTTGGTCATTGACGAGGACGTTTTCGGGCTGACCCAGGTTTCCGGCATCGGCAAGAAAACCGCCCAGCAAATTTTCCTGGAGCTCAAGTTCAAGCTCAAGCTGGACAATGTGCCGGTGCGCGGCGGTTCCGCCCAGGCCGGCGGCGCGAGCCTCCTGCGCGATGCCGTTGCCGGCCTGGCCAACCTGGGGTACGCTGAGGACGAAGCCGCCTTTGTGGTCAAGGAAGTGCTCAAGGACGAGCCGGAGCTGGACCTGGGCAGTATTTTACGGGCGGCCCTGAAGAAAATGGCCAAACGCAATTAGAGCATATATAAGCAACTGATATGACTCAAGACGACTTTTTCGACAGCCCGCCGGAAGACCATATCCGCCCCAGCCGCCTGGACGATTTCATCGGCCACGACGACTTGCGCGCCAATCTTAAAGTGTTCCTGCAGGCGGCCCGCGAGCGCCGCCAGGCCATGGACCATACCCTGTTTTACGGCAACCCCGGCCTGGGCAAGACCACGCTGGCCCAGATTATGGCCGGCGAACTGGGCGTGAACCTGGTTTCCACTTCCGGCCCGGTGCTGGAGCGCAGCGGCGACCTGGCCGCCATTCTGACCAGTCTTTCCCGGCACGACATTCTGTTCGTGGACGAGATTCACCGCATGCCCATTGCCGTGGAGGAAGTGCTCTACCCGGCTCTGGAGGATTTCAAGCTGGATCTGGTGGTCGGGCAGGGGCCCGGAGCGCGCACCGTCAAAATCGACCTGGAGCCGTTCACCTTGGTGGGGGCCACCACGCGCATCGGCCTGCTTTCTTCGCCGTTGCGGGATCGTTTCGGGGTGATTTTGCACCTGGATTTTTACTCGCCGGGAGACTTGGCCCGCATTGTCACCCGCTCGGCCAAAATCATGAAAATCAGCGTCACCGACGACGGCGCTCTGGAAATCGGCCGCCGCTCGCGCGGCACGCCGCGCATTGCCAACCGCCTGTTGCGCCGCGCCCAGGACTTTTGCGCGGTGCAGCGCAAGAGGTGCATTGGCGCGGCCGAGGCTTCGCACGCCCTGGAGCGCATGGACATCGACGAAAGCGGCCTCGACCAGATGGACCGCAAGCTGCTGCGGGTGATGATCGAACATTACGGCGGCGGCCCGGTGGGCCTGAAAACCCTGGCCGTGGCCTGCTCGGAAGATGTGCGCACCATTGAGGATATTTACGAGCCCTATCTCATCCAGACCGGCTTTTTAAAACGCACCCACCGGGGCAGGGTGGCCACCGCCAAAGCTTACAAGCATTTGAACATGCTGGGCTGATTTTTTTCTTTTTCCAGGAGTACCAATAAATGCATCAAGTTACGCCCCGCGTCGAACTGCTGTCGCACACGCCAGACGCTCTTTCCGTTATTTACGCGGCTTTCCGCCAGTGTTACCACGCCGGGTTCGTGGCCGACATGTGGCCGCGCCTTCTGTCCGGCGCAATCAGCCGGGAAAAGCAGGCCGATTTTGTGGCCAAGGTGATGGAGTCCGGCCATGCCAGCCCCATTGAGCACGTGAGTTTCACTTTTGCCGCCGCCGGGGTTTCCCGCGCCCTGACGCACCAACTGGTGCGGCACCGCATTGCTTCATACTCGCAGCAAAGCCAACGCTATGTGGACGGGAGCGACTTCAACTACGTGCTGCCGCCGGCCATCGCCGGCAATGCTCAGGCCCTGGCGCGTTTTGAAAAATGCCTGTCCGAAATCAAGCACGCCTACCGTGAGATAAAAGAACAGCTGGAAGCCGACGGGCGCGGCGACAAGGCGGCCGAGGACGCCCGTTTCGTGCTGCCCCAGGCTGTGGAAACCCGCATTGTCTTCACCATGAACTGCCGTTCGCTGCTCAATTTTTTCGAGCACCGCTGCTGCACCCGGGCGCAATGGGAAATCCGCGCGCTGGCCGGGCAGTGCCTCGGGCTCTGCCGGGAAGCTCTACCGGCGGTGTTCGCTTTGGCCGGGGCGCGTTGCGAGCGCCTGGGATACTGCCCGGAAGGCGCAAAGTTCACCTGCGGACGCTACCCGCTGGTAAAATAAGTAATGATCTTTTTAACAACGAGTTCATGGCGACTTTACAAGAAATTAATGAAAAATGAAGAAATTTTCTGTAATTTGAAGAAAATTTAATTAACTCATGTTGAAACTTTTTTCTCCCGATTTTGTGGAAAAAATCTAGACCTCCTTTTCCCCTTGTGACTTAAGCCTTTAGCTTAGCCCTTGCGGTTATTTGGTTGTCAAAAATACTAAAATATTTCAATGTATTAATAATAAAATATCATGTTGAAAAATCAAGCTGGCGTGCGGCTCCTGCCCGGATAATCCACACTTGTTCATTCAAGGGCCGCTGGTCTATCTTGCGCCCATGGAAAACATTTGGCAGTCGATTCGTCAAAATCTGGCGAATATAATACAGGATAATCTATTTAAAGTTTGGATCGCCCCGCTCGAAGCTGATTTCGACGGGCAGACCCTGACTTTGAAAGCCCTGAACGAGTTCGTGTGCAAGTTTGTGCGCAGACGGTTTCAGGAGCAGATCCTGCAGGCTGCCGCCCTGGTGCTCGGCCTGGAGCCGGAGCTTAAAATCGTGGCTCTGCCTAAACCCGCGCCAATGCCGGCTCCGGCGCCCCGCTCCGCCGCGCCGGAAGGGGGAGTTCAAGCCGCCGGACCGGCGGGAGTTCCGGCCTTGCCGGCCGCCACTCCGCTTTATCCGGCCCTTGCGGCCCCGCGTCAGGCCGAGCTGCCGGTGCGCTGGGGCGAGCCGTCAATTCCGACGGGCAGAGCCGTCCTGCACCGTAACTGGCGTTTCCGCTTTGACGATTTTATCGTCGGCCCCTGCAACGACCTTGCTTACGCCGCCGCGCGCGGACTGTGCCGCCGGGATTGCTGCCGCACGGGCTCGGCCGAATTGCTTTTTTTATGTTCGGAACCCGGCCTGGGCAAAACCCACCTGGTGCAGTCGGTGGGAGCCGGGCTGCTTGAAGCCAGCAACCTGGCCGCGCCCCGGGTGGAGTACCTGACGGCCGAGGAGTTTGCCACCCTGTTGCGCCAGACGCTGCGCAGCGGCGATATTGACCGTTTCAAGGCCCGCTTTCGCGAAGCCGACGTGCTGCTCCTGGAAGACGTTCACTTCCTGCTGGAAAAAGAGAAAACCCAGCACGAAGTGCTGGCCACGCTTTCGGCCCTGCTTGAGCGCGGCAGCCGGGTGGTGCTTTCCAGTTCCTTTGCGCTGCCGGAATTGCGCAAGATGGATTCGCGGCTCTTTTCCCGTATTTCCTCCGGGCTCATTGCCGCCATCGAGCGGCCGGACCTGGAAACCCGCCGCCGCATCATCCGCCACAAGGCCGCCTCAAGCCAGGTGCTCCTTTCGGACGACGTTACGGATTACCTTGCGGAAAATATAAATTCCGACGTGCGGCAAATCGAGAGCTGTCTGCGCAATTTGGCCTTGAAAGCCAGCTTGTTGCGAAAAGTTATTAGCCTTGACATGGCCCGCGAGGTCGTGGGAAATTATTTAAGTTCGGTAACCGTTGTCACTTGGGCCGAGATTGTGCGTCAGGTCTGCGCGGCCTTTGGAATTTCCACGACGCAGCTCGGCTCCAAAAGCCGCAAGGCCGACTATGTGCAGGCTCGCAATGCCGTGTACTGCCTGGCTCGCAAACACACTGACCTTTCTTTGCAGGATATCGGGAAGCGTCTTGGCGGGCGCACGCACTCAACGGTAATCAAGGGCATAACTGCCGCCGAGCGTGAAGTAAGCCGCCAAAGCCATTCCGGTCGTCAATTCGCCGGGGCTATCGCCGCCATAGAGCGCAGTTGGCGTATTGATGGAGAAATGTAGATATTTTGCGCATCCACAGCAAGAAAGTGCAATTTTCAGATTGCTTAAAAGCAAGCGGGATACTTTGTCATTTTCGAGAATGTGTAATTGGGAACCGAGTATTATGAAAAGCCTTTTTGATCCTGTTTCCTTTGGCCCCCTCAGGCTCAAGAACCGCATAGTGCGCAGCGCCACCATGGCGGGCGCAACGCTCGCCGAAAAAGGCGCCATCTGGGCCGAACTGGCCGCTGGCGGCTCCGGCCTTGTGATTACCGGCATGATGGGCGTGATCGAAAATTCCTGTGTCGGTGAGCGCATGACTCAGGGATACCGGCCCGGGGTGCTGGAAGCTCACAAGCCTTTTTTTGAAGCCGTGCAGCGGCATGGGGCGAAAATAGCCGTCCAGTTGGGACATTGCGGCCTGAAGGCCAACTTCCTTGACGGCGGCCAGCGCCCGCTGGGGCCGTCAGTCGTGCGGTTGCCAAACCAGGAAGCGCCCCTGGCCATGCGGCACGAGCAAATAGCGCAGGTGGTCGCGGCCTTTGCCAAGACCGCCCGGAGCTGCAAGGAGGCCGGGGCCGATGCCGTGCAACTGCATGCCGCGCACGGCTACCTGCTCAGCCAGTTCCTCAGCCCCTTCTTTAACCACAGGCTGGACGAATACGGCGGGAACATCGACAACCGCGGCCGCATTGTTCTCGAAATTGTGGAGGCCATACGCGGGCAAGTTGGTCCGGATTACCCGGTGCTGATCAAAGTAAACTACAGCGATCTGGCCGAGCCTTCCATCACTTTTGAAGAATGCGCCAGCCTTTGCTCCCAGCTCGCCAAACACGGCCTGACCGCCGTTGAATTGAGCGCCGGCCTGGGCAACGACGCGCTCACCTCGCCCATTCGCCGGGTCAAAAAACCGGGCGAGGAAGGATATTTCGCCGAGCCGGCGCTGGATCTGGCCGACATGCTGTCCATCCCGGTAATCAGCGTGGGCGGCTACCGCGATATCGAAGCCATGGAAAAGCGCCTGAACCAGGGGCAGATCGAGGCTTTTGCCATGAGCCGCCCCCTGATTTGCGAGCCGGCTCTCGCGGCCCGCTGGCAAAGCGGCGACCGCGTCCGGGCCAGGTGCGTTTCCTGCAACCGCTGCTTCAGTCCCAAAGGCGCTTTTGGCTGCAAATATCCGTTTCCGGCATGACCACCAAGCCTCTTTGCCTGCTCATCCACGGCTACCAAGGTACTTCGTTTGAAATGGAACCCCTGGCCGGGCCTTTGATGGAGCTCGGGGTGCCGGTGCGCCTGGTTACCTTGCCCGGGCATGACAGCCGCCTTGAGGATTTTCGCCGCAGTTTCTACCCGGACTGGCTGGCGCGCGTGGATGAGGAATACCGCTGCGGTCTGGATGAATACGGCGCGGTCATTCCCATGGGCTTTTCGCTGGGCGGGGTTCTGGCCTTGGCCCTAGCCGAACGCCACTCCCCCATGGCTGCGGTCGGCATTGCCACCCCGGCCTCGCGGCCGCGCTTTCGCATGAGTTCGCGCTATTTCTGGCTGCAAGCGGCGCTCCCCCTGTTACGGTTTTTTATCAAGGAGCTGCGCCAGCCCCCGCCAAAACCCGAGTCCAGGGCCATCGCGCCTTGGCGCGGCTACGAAGCCGCTTTGAATCCGCCCCAAATCCGCAGCCTGTTCAAGGGCATTGACCAGGTACGCCGGAATTTGCCGGCCGTCAAAGCGCCGCTGCTCCTGATTCACGACCTGGGCGACAAGGGCGTGGCGGCGGAAAACGCCCTGCGCATCGCCCGGAGCGTGTCCTCCGGGCGCGTTGAACTGGAATTTACCCGGATACATGGCGAAACCGTCACTTCCCGCCATACCATCACCACGCACCGGGAAACCCGCGCCCTGGTGGCGGCGCGGGTAGGGCGTTTTGTGGCGGATATCTGCTCCATTCCGTACCATCAGGCAGCCCGGGCCGGGCAGAGGGCGCTATGAGCAGGAACAAACCGCCCATGGACAAAGACCTGCGGCTGCTGTTTTTCAGCGGCGGCAGCGCCCTGCGCGATTTTGCCAGAGCCCTGCCGGCCCTGACCGGAAAAAGCGTCCACATAATCACCACTTTTGATTCCGGCGGCAGTGCCGGTGTGCTGCGGCAATACTTCGATATCCCGGCGCTGGGCGACTTGCGTTCCCGCCTGGGCGCCCTGGCCGAGGCCGCCGGGCCGGAGCGGCAAAAAACGTTGGGCCTGTGGGAAAAGCGCCTGAGTTCAACGCAAAGCTTTGCCGCCCTGGCCGACGCTTTGCGGGAACTGGCCCAAGGGCGGGCCGCCGTTTACAAAACGGTCACGCCGGAATTCAGGCAGGCCTTGCCCGAGCTGCTCGGCGCTTTTTGCGAGCGCATGCCGGCATATTTCGACTTGCGCGGCGCTTGCCTGGGCAACCTGGCCCTGGCCGGCGCCTATTTCCAATGCGGCGGCTTGCAGAAAGCCGTGGATTTTTGCGCCGCCATGCTCGGCAGCAGGGGCGCGGTTTGCCCGGTAAGCGAGGGCGGGGCTCACCTGGCGGCCAGCCTGGCCTCGGGGCGCGTCATTGCCGGGCAGCACAATTTCAGTGCCAAAGTTTTTTCCAGCCAGAGCTCCCGCCTTTTTGCGGAAGAGGGCTCCATCAGGGATATCTGGCTGGTGAAAAGCCCGGCCGATACTACGGAAATATCCATTGCGCTGGCTCCGGCCGCGAAAAGCCTGATACTCGCGGCGGAGCTCATCTGCTACCCGCCCGGGAGTTTTTACTCCAGCCTTCTGGCCAACCTTTTGCCGGCCGGAGTGGGTCGGAGCGTGGCCGCAAACCCCGCCCCGAAAGTTTTTGTGCCCAACCCGGGGGTGGACCCGGAACTTTTAGGCTGCACGCTGCGCGATCAGGTGGAAGCCCTGTTGCGGGTCATGCTCAGGGACGCGCCCTTGGCCGCGCCGGATGACGTGCTTGACTATGTACTGGTGGATGCGCAAAACGGCATGTACCCGGGCGGGCTCCCCGCCGACTGGCTGGCCGGGCAGGGTATCCGGCTGGTTGACTGCCGCCTGGTGGATGCCGGCTTTCAGGCCAAGGCCCGGGCCATCTCCGTGCAAAGCGGCAACCTGCCGGGCGCCGCCGAAAAGCAGCGCACCGGAACGCCCGCGCCTATCCGGGATTACGACTGCCCGGTCAGCGGGCCCCGCCGTCCATGGCTGCACATTGCCCCGGAACTGGTTTTCGAACAGCTTGCCGCTCTGGCGCGAGAGCATAAAAAATAAGTTAGATCACGGTGTTATAATTTTTTAAAAATTAAAATAAAAAATATGTTGACGAAGGGCTCCCGCTGATGCATAAAACACCCCTGCGCATGAGGAACCAGGCTTGTCCTTGAAGCTGGACCCGAGAGGACAGGAACTTCAGGTTGCCATGCGTTTTTTGTGGCCCGCATAAGAGACGGCGGGCCGCGCAGCCAGCGGGTTCTTTGACAATTAAATAGCGAGTCGGGAAGGAAAGACCTTCCGCTCTTCCCCCCGGGGAGCGTTGCGGAAGGGAGAATACAGCCAGCGTATCCGCAAGGATATGCAAATAAGATTGC
>JAISDX010000025.1 GCA_031264465.1 Deltaproteobacteria bacterium
GCGTGCCGCCCGGCTCCGCGCCGGTCTTCACCCCGGGGCCAGGCTACGACCTGCTTGACGCCTACAATGCCTGCCAAAAAGACGATGCCTGCTATGACAGGTACATCAACGCCTCGAGCAGCGGCTCGTTTGACACGCAGGTTCGCAAATTCAAAGACAACCGCGGCAGCATCAGGTACCATGCCCGCGGACACAACAAAGACGACACGTCCTTCATCACTTACGGAGAATATCCCAGATACCAGAAGGTCAACGAAAGCCCGCCTCCTTATTGCACTCTCACTTTGAGCTATGATGCCGAGGGGCGGCTCACGGAGGCCGTGTTCAAGCAGTGAAGACAGCGGCGCCCTCTCGCGTCGTTCTGACGCGCAAGCCTGATGCCCCGCCCGTTCAAGCTTCAAACACCGTCTCTCCGCCAATAACGGTGCGCAGCACCCTGGTGCTGATAATCTCGTTTTTCGGGCAAGTCATGATGTCGCGGTCCAGCACGGCGAAATCGGCCAGTTTTCCGGCTTCCAGCGAACCTTTGCGCCGGTCGCCGAATTCGGCCCGGGCCGCCCAGCCGGTGTAGGAGCGGAGCGCCTCTTCCCGGGTCATGGCCCATTGCCGGTTCCAGCCGCCGGCCGGCTCGAAGCCGGCATTGCTGCGGGTAACGGACGAGTGCATGCCGTAAAAGGGGCTGACCGGCTCCACCGGCGCGTCGGAGCTGCCGGCAATATAAAGCCCGGCGTCAATAACGTCGCGCCAGAGGTAAGATTTGGCGATATCGCCCGGCGTAAGGCGCAGCAAGGCCATTTTGCGGTCGGAAGTGCAATGGATGGCCTGCATGACCGGGGCAATGCGCAGCCGCGCCGCGCGCTTCAGGTCTTCCGGCGTCACCATCTGAAAGTGTTCGATGCGGTAGCGGTGGTCGGCCAGGGGGAATTCGGCCAGCACTTTGGCGTAGGCGTCGAGAATCTGCCCGACCGCGGCGTCGCCGATGCCGTGGATGCTGGCCTGGTAGCCGTGGTCGCGGGCCAGGCGGGTAAAATCGTAAAGCTCGGCGTCGGTAAAGCAGGGCGTGCCCTTATGGCCGGGGCGGTCGGCGTAGTCGTTGCGCAGCCAGGCGCTGCGCGAACCCAGGGCGCCGTCGCCGATTACCTTGATGCAGTTCATGGACAGCCGCTCGCCGTACTCGCCCATAAACGGCCGGTGGCCGGCTTTTATAAAGTCTTTTTCCGCCTGTTCGTGCATCAGCATGATCTCGTAAACGCGCAGTTTCATGCTGCCCTCTTCGTAAGTTTTCCGCAAAACGGCATGGTCGCGCAGGTTCTGGCTGGCGTTGCCGATAGAGGTGATGCCGCAGGCGATAAATTCGCGCTGCGCCAGGCGGTATAGTTCCATGGCCCGGGCTTGGCCGAGCGGCGGCACCGCTGCCCAGAGCGGGTCCATGGCGGTATCGAGCAGGATGCCGCGCGCCTCGCCGTCGGGGTTGCGTAAAATTTCGCCGCCTTGCGGGTCGGGGGCGCCGCGTCCGACGCCGGCGGCTTCAAGGGCCGGGGTGTTCACCCAGACGGAGTGGTAGTCCACGCGCATGAGCGCCACCGGGTTGCGCGGGGCCACGGCGTCCAGATCTTCCTTGCCGGGCCAGTTGTTGTCGTCCCAGGCTTCCTGGTTCCAGCCCCGGCTGACGATCCACTCGCCCGGGCCGAGTTTTGCGGCTTCTTCGGCCACTTTTCGCAGAATTTCCGCCTTGGGTTTCCAGTAAATGTCTATTTCCGCCAGGCGCTGGCCTTCGCCCAGAAAATGCACGTGGCTTTCAATCAGGCCGGGGATAACGGTTTTCCCGCCCAGATCGACAATTTTGGCGGCCGGCGAAACGGCGGCTTTGGCCGCCGCGGCGCTCCCGCCCACATAAACAAGCTCCTGCCCGCGTACGGCCAGGGCCGAAGCTTTGGAAAAAACGGCGTCCACGGTGTGGATGTTGCCGTTGATAAAAACAGTCTCAACTTGGTTCCGGCTGATACTCATGGCTCACCTGCACTCCTGGTCTGCAAAAGAACGCTTTCCAATTTGGCAAAAACTGGATAAACTTAACGTTTTCCGCCAACTAAGCCAAGAACAAAAATGATCGCGGCCGGATGGTGAATTTTTAAAGTTTTATTGGTGTGTTATATGCGTACTATCTGGCTTTGGTTTCATGCCGCCCGTCCCTGGTGTTATTCCGTTTCCGTCGTTCCGCTGCTCCTGGGGGCCGTCCTGGCCTGGCTGGCCGGATTTCCGCCGCGCTGGGGGCTGTTCTTGCTGACTCTGGCCGCCGGGGTGCTGCTGCACACCGGCGTGAATTACCTGAATACCTATGGCGATTACGTATCCGGCGTGGATACCGTGGAATCGGCCGACAGTTGCCCGCACCTGGTGCGGGGCTGGCTCAGGCCCCGCCCGGTGCTGGCGGCCGGGCTCATTTGCCTGGCTCTGGCCGCCGTTATGGGCCTCGCGCTCGCCTGGTGGTGCGGCTGGCCGGTGCTGGTTTTCGGCGCTCTGGGCCTGGCCGGCGGCTACTGCTACACCACCGGCCCCCTGCCTTACAAATACATCGGCGCGGGTCCGGTCCTGGTGTTTTTCCTGATGGGACCGCTGATGGTCTGCCCGGCCTATTATATTCAGAGCGGCGCCCTTTCCTGGCGGGTGTTCCTGCTTGCCCTGCCGCTGGGCTGCCTGGTGAGCGCGCTCATGCAGGCAAACGACATCCATGACCTTGCGCACGACCGCGCCTCGGGCATCCGCACCCTGGCCCTGGCCCTGGGCCGGGAACGGGCCAGCGGGCTGTTGTGCGCCATGTATATTTCCGCCTATCTGCTCCTGGCCGGGAGCGTGGCCGCCTCGCTCCTGCCCCTGGCCGCCCTGGCTCCGATGTTGCTGCTGCCCGGCCTGGCCAGGGTGGTTCGCAACCTGGCCGTATCCGCCAGGCGCGAAGAGCAGGTGGGGGCCATTGTTTACTGGGCGGCCGGCTTTCACGCCGCCTTCGGCGCGCTGCTCCTGGCCGGCCTGGCTGTGAGCCTGCTGTGGCAATGATCGGACGCCTCTTCTACCTGGCGCGCTGGTTTTTCAGAGCCCGCTTCCTGGGGCGCGCCGCGCCGCTGCAAACCGTGCTGTTCGTTTCCGACGTCTGCAACCTGGCCTGCAAGCACTGCAACATTCTGAAACGGGACGGGAGCGCGCCCCGCAGCAAAAGCTACGGGCAAATCGCGGCCGAGCTGGAATACGCGCACGGCCTGGGTTCGCGCTTCGTCGATTTCAGCGGCGGCGAGCCTTTTATCTGGGCCGACGGCGCTTATACCCTCAACGACCTGATCCGCCAAGCCAGGCGGATCGGCTTTTTTTCGGCCACCGTCACCAGCAACGGGCAGCAGCCCCTGGCCGGCTGCGCGGCCGACTCGATTTGGCTGAGCCTGGACGGCGTTGGGGGAGCGCACGATCAAATTCGCGGCCCCGGCACTTTTGCCAAACTGCTGGCGAACATTGAAGCCGACTTCCCAAGCCGCGGCCGCCGGCGCCTGAGCGTCAACATGGTGATAAACCGTCTGAACTCCGGCGCCGTGCGCGACACCGTGGAATTCGCCGCCGCCCACCCGGCCATCGAATCCATTGCCCTGAATTTCCACACCCCTTTTCCCGGCACCGAGGCTTTGCTCCTGCCCCCGGCCGAGCGGCGCGCCATCATCGACGAGTTGATCCGGCTGAAAAAAGCCGGCTTGCCGATCATGAATTCCGTTTCCGGCCTTAAGGCCATGCGGGAGCTGAATTTTAAACCGCGCTGCTGGATCAGCAACTTTATCATGGCCGACGGCGCGCGCCTGGCCGAATGCCCCGGCCGGCGGGCCGGCCTGTGCGGCCAATGCGGCTTTTGCATGGCCGGCGAGATGGCGAGCCTGTTCGCCTTCAAGCCGGATACCGTCTTCAGCGGCCTGAATTTGCGGGTGAAGCGCTCTAACGGATGTTAAAGACGAAGGGCAGGGTGACCAAGGTGTTCACCGGCTTGCCGCGCACCTGGCCCGGCATGAAGCGGGTTTTGCGGGCCGCTTCCAGGGCCGCTTCCTCAAAGCCGTAGCCGGCGGGCTCGGCCCTGATTACCTTCAGCTCGCGCGGGTTGCCGTTCACGTCCACCACCAGGCTCACTTCCACCCGTCCCTGCACCCGGCCGCGCGCCCGCGCCGGGTAAGTGGGCAGGGCCCGGCGGGTGACGGCCGGGGGTTCGTCCACCAGCGCGGCCTCGTAAGCGGCCAGGCCGCCGATATGGCGTGTCGGGCCGGCTGCGCCGGCCGTCCCGGCAGGTTCCGGCGCGGGCGGTCTTTCTTCCGGCGCCGGCTTCGGCTTTTCCGCAGGTTGGGGAGCGGCTTCCGGTTTTTTAACCGGGCTGATCCGTTTTACCGGCTCCGGTTCGGGCTTGGGCGCGGACTCCGGGAGCGGTTCGGGTTCAGGCGCGACGGGGGCGGGGGATGCTGGCGCATTGGGCCTGGGGGCGGGTGGGGCGGCGGGGCCGGCCAGTTCCACCAGCGACACCTGGTAATACTTCTCGTCCGCCTCCGGCGCAAAATGGGAAAAGCCGAGAGCCAGGGCGGCCAGGGCCAGGTGCATCCCGATGGACAGCAAAATATAGCCGTTCCGGCCCAAACGCATGCTTACCCGTCTTTTTCCGGGCCACCATCGGCGCCCGTTCGGCCTGTTTGGCCCGGCCGGTCCGTTTGATCCGTTTGGTCCGTTGGAACCGGGGCGGTCACCATGCCCAGATCGGCGATGCCGGCGCCCTTGACCCGATCCAGCGCGTCCATGACCAGCCCGTAGGAAACGTTGCGGTCGGCCCGCAGGAAAAGCCGCTTGCCGCTGGCCTTGACCCGGCTTTCCAGGAGCGCCGGCAAATCGTCCGGGCTGGTTTCAAATTCGTCCAGCCAAAGCGAACCGTCGGCCTTGATCGTGAGGACGGCGTGGTCGTCTTCGGCCGGGAGCAACTCGGAAACCCGGGTTTGCGGCAGTTCCACGTCCAGGCCTTCCACCATCATGGGCGCGGTGATCATGAAAATAATCAGGAGTACCAGCATGACGTCCACCAGCGGGGTGACGTTTATCTCGGAGACAAAATCGTCGTCGTCTTTGGCGGCCACGGCTAACCCCGGTCCGTTTTGCCGGCCCGGCCCGGCGCTTCGAACATTTCCGGGCGGATGTCGGCAAAGCCGATGCAGTCCTGGTAGCTGTCCACTTCGTGCTGCAGGCGGTTGAGCAGCATGCCGGCGAAGTTGACGCATTCGCTCTCGATTACGGCCAGGCGGGCTTTGCACACGTTGTAGCCCAGGGTGGCCGGAATGGCCACGAACAGGCCCATGGCCGTGGCGATGAGGGCCTCGGCTATGCCCGGCGCCACCGTGGCCAGGGAGACGCTCTTCAGGCTGGCAATGGCCTGGAAGGCGTGCATGATGCCCCAGACCGTGCCGAAGAGCCCGATAAAGGGCGCGGTGTTGGAAGTGGTGGCCAGGAGCGGGAGCGAAGACTTGAGCGCGGCCATCTGTTCGGCAATGCCGAAGTGCAGGGCGCGGCGCACGTTGTCGTTGAGCAGGGCGGCGGCGTCGCCGGTTTTGCAGATGCGGTTGAACTCGCGAATGCCCCAGCGGGCCACGCCGAAAAAGGGCGACTGCGGGTCTTTGCGCAAAATGTTCAGGAACGAAGCCAGGTCGTTGGCCAGACCCAGTTCGTTAATGGAGCGCACGGCGCTTTTCCGGGCGGCGCGCAGGAGCGACCACTTGCTGAGCATGAAAGCCCAACTGGCCACGGACATGCCCGTCAGGAGCAGCAGAACCAGTTGGGAAACCAGAGTGGCCTCGATAACGGCATGGACGAACGAATTCATTGCAAAGCCTTTGAATTTGGTTTTTACTCTATCACAACGGGCGATCTTTCAATAACTATTTCCCGGCTGCACACCCGCACGAACGGCGAGCGGTCATGGCTGGTAAGGGCCAGGGCCGCGCCGGCCCGGGCGTGGGTTTCTATTTCTTCGGCAATAACCGCCTGCCACTCGCCGTCCAGAAAGGCGAAGGGTTCGTCCAGCAAAATAAACTCGCGCCCGGCCGCAAAGGCGCGGGCCAGGGAGAGACGGCGGCGCATGCCGCCGCTCATGGCCGCCGGGTACAAACCCTCTTCCAGCCCGAAACGGCCGAGCCAGCGCCGGGCCGTGGCGCGGGCCGTCCGCTCGGGCAGGCGCGGCGGCAGAATATAGGTGATGTTGTCCCTGGCGTTCAGCCAGGGGAGCAGGGCGTCGTCCTGAAACATCAGGGAGGCTTGGGCGCGGCGGGTTATGTAGCCCTTGCCGTAATCCGGCCGCGCCGCGCCGGCCATAACCTCAAGCAGGGTGGACTTGCCGATGCCCGAAGGCCCGGAAAGGCAGAGCACCTCGCCCCGGCGCAGGCTGAGCGTGGCCGAGCGCACCACTTCCTTGTCGGCAAAATGCTTGCTGATGCCGTTCATTTCCAGCAGCGGCGGGGAGCTGTAATCCCTCTTGGCGCTGAAGGCCGGGCAGGTTCCGCTGGTTTCAGACATTGCGGGAGGCTCCTCGCGATTCGAGCTGGGCCGCCTTACGGCGCAGGGGAGTAATCACGGCCGTTTCCAGGATCACGCCAAGCACGATCAGGGTGAGCGCCCAGGCGTTCAACGCCTCCATATCCAGCTTGTGGTAACTCCAGAATATTTTGGCGCCGATGCCCTGGTGGCTGCCAAGAAATTCGGCCACGGCGGCCGATTTCCAGCCGGCCGAAAGCACGGCGGAAAAGCCGCCCAGCCAGCCCGGCAAAATGCCGGGCAGTATGAACCGCCCGAGCTGCCGCCGCCTGGGCACGCCGTAGAGTTTACTCATGGCGAAGATGCGCGGGTTCAGGCCCATGATGCCCTGGGCCGTGGTGCTGAAGGCGAAGGGGAGGGTGGCCGCGAACACCGTGGCAATGGGCACGGCCGAGCCGGTGCCGGCCCAGACCATTACCAGCGAAATCCAGACCACCGGCGGGCAGGATTGAAGCGCCGCCACCAGTGGGGCGGTCAGGCGCAGCAGGGCCGGGATGAGCCCGGCGGCCAGGCCCAGGGCGATGCCGGCAAGGTTGGCCAGAAGCACGCCGGTAAGGCCGCGCAGCACGGTAATGCCCAGTTCGCGGAAGAGTTCGCCGCTAAGGGCCAGTTCCTTCCAGGCTTCCATAACGGCCAGGGGGCCGGGAGCCAGGCCGGAGCCGAGCAACTGGTTGGCCAGCCAGAGCAAAAAACCGAGCGCCAGGGCGGAAAAGGCATAGGGCAAAAGGACTTTGCTCATTCAGGCGGCCTGCTGGACTGGTCGAAAATGAACTTGTCGCCCAGGGCTTCCAGATATTTCGCGTCCGTCGGCGAAAGCGCCAGGGCCAGGAAGTTGTAAATTTCCGTTTTTACCTCGCTGGCCGGGGTCATTTGGACGGTGTCGCGCCTGATGGAGGAAACGAGCACTTCATGGCTCAGGGCGCCCTGCACGCTTTGCGGCAAGAGGGCGGCCGCTTCTTCCGGGCGCCCGTTCAGGCGCGTAGCCTCCGCGGCCATCAGGCGCAGCAGCTCGGCCACCAGTTCCGGCTTTTCTTCAGCCAGGCGGCGGTTTACGGCAATGCCCACCAGGGGCAGGCGCCCGCCGCCGCCTTTCAGGCGGCCGTATTCGTCTTCCAGGCTGCCCAAAACTTGCAGGTCCGGCAGGCGCGACTGCAGCACCGAGACGAAAGGCTCGGGCAAAAGCGCGTACTTGCAGGTGCCGCGCATCATTTCCAGCATCAGGGGCTGCGGGGCCGTGGGCGCGATGTCGAATTTCACGCCATAACGGGCAAAGTCCTCCAGCACCGGGATGGCCGGGCTGTCCTGGGGGCCGACGGCCAGGGGAATTTTCCGCTCGGCCAGGTTGGCGGCCAGCAGCCTGGCGACTTGCGGCTGCCCGTTACTGCACCAGGGTTTTTCTTCCCCGGTCAGCTTGAGGGCGGCCGCGGCCGCTTCCTTGTCCACGGCCACAAACCAGAACTTGCGCCAGGCGGTCACGGCCACCAGCGTAACCGGGGCGTCGCGCCGGGCGGCCTGGGCGAAGCCTTCCAGGTGGCCCAGCCAAAGGTCGCCCTTGTCGGCCAGGATGGCACCGCGCAGGTCGTCCAGGTTTTTCCAGTATTCGACTTTAAGCTCGCGGCCTTGTGGCCAGCCCCGCTGGACGGCGCCCCAAAGCGGCACTTGCGGCGTGGTGGCGGTCATGGCCGTGTACAGGGTGAGCGCGGGTTCGGCCGTCCGGCCGGGCCCGGCCGGCAGGAGCAGCGCGGCTGACAGGAGCAGCGCGGCAAGCGGGAGCAGGCTTGTTAATTTACGCATAAATTCAACCTCGCAATACCAAGGCAGCTCCGGCACGGCGGGCCGTACCGGAGCTTGATTCTTAATGCCGTGCCGAGTCGGCGACGCCGCGCGCGGGCAAAAGCCGCCTCGCGGCAGCGCCGGCTAAAACTTGACGGCGTAGTTCAGCGTGGCCGCGATACCAGGTTCCCATACCGTATAACCGCGCTGGTGGGCAAGGTAGTTATAGTATCGGGTGTCGAAAATGTTGTCCACGGTCACGGATATCTCATGCTTGGTGCCGGCCAGTTCAAAGCCGTAGCCCAGGGCCGCGTTCATGGTGACGATGCCCTTGGTTCCGTCCACGCCTTCCGGCAGGCGGCGCTGCGGGGCCACACCCTTACCTTCCAGCCTGGCCCAGAAGCCCGCGTAGCCGAAATCCACCCCCAGCACGCCGCTAACGGGGGCCACGCCGGGCAAGGCATCGTTGTTTTCCTTGTCCTGCCCGTACAGGCCGGTCACGTTGCCGTACAGGCCCCAGTTGTCGGTAAGGCGCAGCCGGGTTTCCAGTTCGGCGCCGTAAATGCGGGCGTCGTCCACGTTTTGCAGGTAGATGGCGTTGCCGCCGCCGCTGCGGTCTTCGGCGATGTAGTCGGTGATGATGTTGGCGAACAGGCGCAGATCGGCGCTGAACGTGTTGTCGTCGTAGCCCAGGGAGTACTCGGCGTAGTAGCTTTGTTCCGGGTCCAGGTCGGGGTTGCCGTAAAGAGACATGCCGCCGCCCAAGTTGATATATTTGAAGCGTTCCATAATGTCGGCGGCCCGGTAGCTGGAGGCCAGCAGGAGCGACTGTGACCAATTTTCAGTCATTTTCCAGGTCAGGCCGGCGTGCAGGTGCCAGCCCCAGTCTTCTTCCGTGTTGTTGCTGTAGTATTTGTTGTTCAGCGTGATCGCTTCGTTATGCGTGTTCAGGTAATCCAGGCGCGCGCCCAGGTTCAGGGTGAACGAATCATTGAACAGCCAGTTGTCCTCGGCAAAGATGCCGACCGAAGTCTGGTTACTGTCCGGTGCCGGGCGGTCGACCGCTTGGTTGTTAAGATTGGTGCGCCGCGATTTCATTTCCCATACCCAGAATTCGCTACCGGTAACGATGGTATGGTCACCGGCTTCCAGGGTGCCCTGCGTCTTGCCGCCGTAGTTGGTGTGCTTGGCGCGCGGGTTCATCCAGACCGGCGGCGTGTTGCCCCTGTTGTCTATTTCCACGTTGCGCTTGTTTTCGCTGTAGTAGAAATTGGCGGTCAGGCTTTTCAGATATTCTCCGTCCACGTCCAGATCTGCGTCGGCGCTGAAAAAGCGGAACTCGGTGTCTTTATAGGTGACGGTGGCCATTTGCGGCATGGCCGACGAGCCGCCGGGAATGCCGATGTTGTTGCCCTCGGACTGCATGGCTTCAAAGGTCAGGGTAAGCGGGCTCCAGGGCTTGATGCCCACGAGGCCGCGAATCTGGTGATCCAGAAAGCCGCTGTTGCGGGAAACGGTGTCGTGCCCGCCGTAAACGTTGCCGTAGTCGCGGTAGCCGCCGGAAGCCAGGGCGAAAGCCTTGCTGCCGGAAACCGAGCCGTTGCCGTACAGGCTGGCCCCGCCGGGATTGGTGCCGGCCGAGCCGCTTACTTCGCCGTGCGCTTCGACCGTATCGGTGAATACCGGCTTTTTGGTGATGATGTTCACCACCCCGCCGGTGGAGCCCGAGCCGTACAGGGCGCTTATGGGGCCCTTGAGCACTTCGACGCGCTCGATGTCGGCCGGGTTGATGAAGCCCAGGCGGGCGTTCAGGTCCGTGGCGGTATTCAGGCGTTTGCCGTTAAGCAAAATTACCACCGAGGTGCCGCTGAGGCCGCGAATGGAAATATCCTGCCCCCAGGGCGAGTCGCCGGTGCGGGTGATGCCGGGCACTTTTTCCAGGGCGTCCACCAGGCTGCCCTTGCGGGCCAGGCGGATGTCCTCTTCGGTCACCACGCCCACGCCGCCCGGCGTGTCCGATTGCGAAGCCGCGTAACCGCGGGCCGTTACCACCACCGGGTCCAGCAGGTAGCCTTGTCCTTCCGGCTGGGCCGCTTTTGAAGCCGGCGCCGCCAGGGCGGCGCCCGCGCTCAGCAGCAGGGCCAGCAGCAGAACACGGCCGATCGCTCCGCCTTTGCGGAGCGCGGTCCCATTTGCAAGCTGCGTTGTCATAATTCCTTCCTATTTGGGGTTTAGTGGGTTGTAGTTACCTCCGCCAACGCCCGTCGAACTTTGTGCCTTCGAGACCTGCTTTTGCCGCCTTCAGCGGCGCGAGCAAACGCGCATTGCTCCCAGGAGCGTCATACGGAATTGATATCAGCTATCGCTACTATTTATTTGCGGTCATGGCAAGAGAGTTTTGTTTTTTTGCCGTTGCGCCAGGCAATATTTTCATTCTGGCCGAGCGTTGCAAGGGTGAAACACTATAGCAGCCGCAGACCGTGATACAGGCCGAAAGCCCCGTCCCGCCCCGA
>JAISDX010000030.1 GCA_031264465.1 Deltaproteobacteria bacterium
CCCAACATGTTTTTCGACACCAGCGTGCACGACCTGTGCGAACGCCTGCCGCATTTCGAAGCCAGGGAGTTCGCGCCCTCGTTCGACTCGCCGGAGGCCCGCGACGGCTGGTGCCTGTACGAACTGGGCTGCAAGGGGCCGAACACCTACAACAACTGCCCCAAGGTAAAATTCAACCAGACCAACTGGCCGGTCCAGGCCGGACACCCCTGCCTCGGCTGCAGCGAGCCGGACTTCTGGGATGACTTCACCCCGTTTTATGATTTTTAATTCCCTTTTTGAACCGGGTTTGACTCAAGATTTCAGGAGGCGGCATGGCGTCTGATAGTGCGCAGAGCTTCTACACCGGCAAGGTGGTGGTGGACCCGGTAACCCGTATCGAGGGCCACCTGAAAGTGGAAGTTGAAGTGGAAAACGGCCGGGTTAAAGAGGCGCGGAGCGCCGCCACCCTCTTTCGCGGCCTGGAAATCATCCTCAAGGGGCGCGACCCGCGCGACGCTCAGCACTTTACCCAGCGCGTCTGCGGCGTTTGCACCTACGTGCACGCCCTGGCCTCCACCCGGGCGCTGGAAAGCGCCGCCGGCGCCCTGGTGCCCAAAAACGCCACCCTGCTCCGCAACCTGGTGCTGGCCGCCCATTTCCTGCACGACCACATCGTGCACTTCTACACGCTGCACTCACTGGATTTTGTGGACCTGGGCGCGGCCCTGAAAGCCGACCCGGCCAGGGCGGCCTCGCTGGCCGCCACGCTCTCGCCCCGCCCCTCCCCCGCCAGGGAACTCAAGGAAGTACAGGACAAATTCAAGGCCCTGGCGGGAGCAAACCAGCCCGGCCCCTTTGCCAACGCCTATTCGCTGGGCGGGCACCCGGCCTACCGCCTGAGCCCGGAATTGAACCTCGTCGTCGCCGCCCACTACCTGGAAGCGCTGCGCGTCCAGGTTAAAGTGGCCCGGGCCATGGCCGCCTTCGGCGCCAAAAACCCGCACCCGCAGTTCACCATTGCCGGCGGCGTAAGCTGCTACGAAGCCATGACCCCGCCGCGCCTGCGCGAGTTTTTGGAAAATATCCGGGCCGGGGCGGATTTTATCAAAAACGCCTATCTGCCCGACCTGCTGGCCATCGCCGCCGAGTACAAAGACTGGACCGGCTACGGCGGCAGCGCCAACTTCATGGCCCTGGGCTCCTTCCCCCAGCCCGGCGCCGACTCGCTCCTGGACGAAAACGACCTGGCGCGCGGCTGGTTCAAGCCCGGCCTGATCCTGGGCCGCAAGCTGGATAAAATCGAAGACTTCGACCCGGCAAACATCCGCGAACACGTGCGGCACAGTTGGTACAAGGGCGGCACCGCCCGCGCCCCCTTTGAGGGCGAAACCGTCCCCGCCTTCACCCGCCCGGACGACGCAGACCGCTACTCCTGGTCCAAGGCGCCGCGCTACGACGGCAAAACCATGGAAACCGGCCCCTTGGCCCAGATGCTCGTCTCCTACGCCCAGGGCCACCCGCAAGTGACGCCGGCCCTGGACCGGCTCATGGCCGCCCTCTCCCTGGACCGCCGCGCCCTCAACTCCACTCTGGGCCGCACCGCCGCCCGCGCCGTGCAGGCCTCGCTGATCGCCGCCCAGATCCCTGTCTGGCTGGGCGAACTCGACGTGAACGTCCGCCGGGGCGATACCGTCATAAACGTACCCTTTGAAGTGCCGGACGAAGGCGAAGGCGTCGGCTTTGTCGGCGCGCCGCGCGGCGGGCTGAGCCACTGGCTGCGCATCGAAGGCGGCGAAATCGCCAACTTCCAGTTGGTGGTGCCAAGTACCTGGAACTTCGGCCCGCGCTGCGCCGCGAACATCCCCGGCCCGCTGGAGCAGGCCCTGGCGGGCACCCCCATAGCCGACCCGGCCAGACCGGTGGAACTCCTGCGCACCATTCACTCCTTCGACCCCTGCCTGGCCTGCGCCGTGCATGTTATCGACCCGGTGAGCAACGAAGAGCGGGTGTTCAGGGCATTTCACGCTTGAAACGCTCTCAGCGAATTCTTGTGCTGGGCGTTGGCAACGTCCTGCTCTCCGATGAAGGCGCGGGCGTGCATGCCGTGCGCTGGCTGGAAGAGCGTTACCGCTTTCCCGGCCACGTCCGGCTGCTGGATGGCGGAACGCTCGGGCTCCTGCTCATGGACGAACTGCTGGCGGCGCAGCGCCTGATCGTCATTGACGCCGTGCGCGGCGGGCAGGCCCCCGGCAGCGTGTACCGGCTGGAAAAAGAAGGGCTGCGCCGTGGCCTGGGCTTTTCCGATTCGCTCCACCAGCTTGACCTCCTGGACGCCTTGAACCTGCATGCCATGAGCGGCGCCGCCATCCCGGAAATCGTCGTGTTCGGGCTGGAGCCGGAAAATATCTCCGCCCTCTCCCCCGCGCTCGGGGCGGCCTGCCGGGCCGCATTGCCAAAGCTCTGCCGGATGGTTATAAACGAGTTACGCTCCTTTGGCTGCCAAGCGGCTGAAAAGCGTATGGATTGACTATGAGCAGCACTCCCGGCGGCATTGCCGAGTATATAGAAGCCCTGAAAGCCTCCGAAAAGCTGGGGCCGCAGGTTACCCACCATGCCGTCCGGCCCGGGTCCGCGGCCGGTTACGGCCAGCCGGCGCGCCCCTGGCCCCGGGCCATGGACGATATTTTCGCCAAGCTCGGCATCACGGGCCTCTACACCCACCAGGCCCTGGCCATTGACGCCCTGCGCGCCGGGCAGAGCGTGGTGGCGGCAACGCCCACCGCCAGCGGCAAGTCGCTGATCTACACCCTGCCGGTGTTGGAAAAATCACTGCACGACCCGGACGCCCGCGCCCTCTTCCTCTTTCCGCTCAAGGCCCTGGCCCAGGATCAACTGGCCTCGTTCCGGGAGCTCTGCACGGCCTGGCCGGAGGCCGCCCGGCCGGAAGCCGCCGTCTACGACGGCGACACCACGCCCCACTTCCGCAGGAAAATTCGCGAGAACCCGCCCCAGGTTCTCCTGACCAACCCGGAAATGCTGCACCTTTCCCTCCTGCCGCACCACCAGATCTGGGCCACGCTTTTTGCCGGCCTCTCCCTGGTGGTGGTGGACGAAGTGCATACCTACCGGGGGCTCCTGGGCTCGCACATGGCTCAGGTATTCCGGCGGCTGTTACGGGTGGCGGCGCATTACGGAGCCAGCCCGGTTTTCGCCTTCTGCTCGGCGACCGTGGGCAACCCGCTGGAACTGACCAGCCAGCTCACCGGCCTGGAACCAGGGGCCATCCAGCCGGTATTGGAAAGCGGCGCTCCCCAGGGCAAGCGCCACTACCTGTTCATGAACCCGCTGGAAAGCCCGGCTTCGGTGGGCATCAAGCTGCTTAAATCGGCCCTTAAACGTAATTTGCGCACCATCGTCTATTGCCAGTCGCGGCGCATGACCGAGTTGGTCAGTTTGTGGGCGGCCGAGCAGTCCGGGGCAATGGCTTCCAGGATCAGCGCCTACCGGGCCGGCTTTCTGCCGGAGGAGCGGCGAAAAATTGAGAGCCGCATGGCCTCGGGCGAGCTTTTGGCGGTAATTTCCACCAGCGCCCTGGAACTGG
Organism: Deltaproteobacteria bacterium; assembly: GCA_031264465.1. Taxonomy (GTDB): domain Bacteria; phylum Desulfobacterota; class Desulfovibrionia; order Desulfovibrionales; family Desulfovibrionaceae; genus WRHT01. The sequence continues at coordinate 3,584 of JAISDX010000030.1, forward strand.
GCATCGACATCGGCAACCTGGATCTTTGCATCCTGGTGGGCTACCCCGGCACGGTCATGGCTACCTTGCAGCGCGGCGGCCGGGTGGGTCGCAGCAGCCAGGAATCGGCCGTGGTGCTCATCGCCCAGGAAGACGCCCTGGACCAATACATCGTGCGCCACGCCGCCGAGTTTTTCAGCCGTCCGCCGGAGCGGGCCGTGCTGAACCCGGAAAACCCGGTCATCATGGAACTCCACCTGGAATGCGCCGCCGCCGAGCTGCCGCTACGCCCCCACTCCCGCCCGGATTCCACCTGGATTACTCCGGCCGTGCTGGACAGCCTGGCCTCGCTGGAACGGCAGGGGCGGCTGCTACGCTCGGCCGGGGGCAAAGAATACCTGGCCGCCCGCAAACGGCCGCAGCGCCACGTTTCCCTGCGCGGTTCCGGCACGAACGTCAGCATTGAAACCGAGGGCGGCCAACTGATTGGGGTGGTGGACGGCATTCGGGCCCAGCGCGAGGCGCACCCCGGTTCCATCTACCTGCACCTGGGGCGGCACTTTGAAGTGACGGAGCTGGACCTGGCCGCCGGGCGCGCCCTGGCCCGCCCTTTTCGCCCCGCCTGGTACACCCGCACCCGCAGCCATAAAGATACGGAAATACTGGCCCTGGTGGAGTCGCGCCGGGTGGGCGGCATGGCCGTGCAGTTCGGGCGGCTGCGCATTACCGACCAGGTGACCGGTTACGAAAAACGGGCCACGAAAAATGGGCAGCTCCTGGGCGTGGCGCCGCTGGACATGCCGCCCAACGTCTTTGAAACCGAAGGGCTGTGGTTCCTGGTGCCGCGCCCGGCCCAGGAAGCAATCGAACAACTGCGCCTGCACTTCATGGGCTCGATTCACGCCCTGGAGCACGCGGCCATAGGCATTCTCCCCTTTTTGGTAATGGCCGACCGCAACGACTTCGGCGGCCTTTCCACCCCGCTCCACCCGCAGACCGGGCGGGCCTCGGTGTTCATTTACGACGGCATGCCGGGCGGAGCCGGGCTGGCCCGCGCCGCCTTCCACCAGGCCGAAGAACTGTTCGGCCATGCCCGCCTGGTCATGGCCGACTGCCCCTGCGAGTTGGGCTGCCCCGCCTGCGTGCACTCGCCCAAGTGCGGCTCCGGCAACCGCCCCATTGACAAGGAAGGGGCACTGCGCCTGCTGGAGCTGATGCTTGAGGAAAACGCCGCCAATGTGGCCGATGCCGAAAAAATACTGGCCGCGCCCCTGCGCGGCCTGGACGGCAAACCGCTCGGCGCGGCCTCAATACGCGCTCCCGCTTCTTGCCAAGTCGAGGTTGGCGGGCCTGCGGAAGTTCCGCAAAACGCCCGGCCGGCGGCGAAGCTCGCTTCCCCCTCCGGCCCGGAGCCGCTCCCGCCGCGGGATTACGTGGTGCTGGACGTGGAAACGCGCCATGCGGCCGCCGAGGTGGGCGGCTGGAACCGGGCCGACCGCATGGGCGTGAGCGTGGCCGTGCTGTACGACTCGCGCCGCGACGCCTTTACCGGCTACAGCCAGGCGCGGGTGCCGGAACTGGCCGCCGCCCTGGCCGCCGCCCCCCTGGTGGTGGGCTTCAATCTGCTGCGCTTTGACTACGCGGTGCTGGAGCCGCACGCGCCGGGCTTCAAATTTCGCGCCCTGCCCACGCTGGACCTGCTGCAAAAGGTGCACGAGCAGCTTTCCTACCGGCTTTCGCTGGACAACCTGGCCCGGGCCACCCTGAACGCGCCCAAGAGCGCCGACGGGCTCATGGCCTTGCAGTGGTGGAAGGAAGGGAAGCTTGAGGAAATCGAAAAATACTGCCGCCAGGACGTGGACCTCACCCGCCAGCTCTATCTATTCGGGCGGGAAAACGGTTACCTGCTCTTTACCAACAAGGCCGGGCAGGCCGTGCGCGTGCGCGCCCAGTGGTAAGAGACCGGCGAAGAAGAAAGGGTTATCCGGCGTAAAAGCGCGGAACTGCCAGACTATCAGTTCAATGTCATTGTGATCAAAGATTTGGTATTTCAGAAGCCCTATGCGGCGGGAAGGCAGGAGTCAGGCGTGTTGTTCGACAACCCTGTTCAAAGCCGCAACCATCCAGTTGTTCAAACTGCTGCCGTTGGCTTCGGCCTGAACGGCAAGCTGTGCATGCAGTTCAGGGGGCAAGCGCAAGGTAACTTTACCGGAATAAGGCTTGTTCGGCGCACGGCCTATTTTCGCGCATGTGGCAAGGTAATCATCAACGGTTTCGTGAAAAACCTTACGGATTTCCTCCACGGAGTCCGCGTGAAAGCCAATCACATCATTTATTCCGGCAAGATGCCCGACAAGGCAATCATCTTCGGCGCTGAAACCGACAATGGCGGTATAGCCCTTGTATGTAATAGCGTTATTCATGGTTCTACTCCCAGCTTTACCAGAAATGATCTAATAAGTACTCGACGGCGCGAACTGCGAGGCGTCGCGGTTCATGCGGTAGGAGTTGAGTTGCGAGGCGGCGGCCCGCCCGTAGTAGGTGGCGGGGTAGTTGTCGCTTAGGTCGGTGAGGATTTTCTCCCACTCGCCCATGCTGCCGCGCCGCTGGTGCAGGGCGGCCAGGTTGTACATGACGGAAATGTAATCGTCGGAGCCGGGCGAAGTGTAGGCCAGGTACTCGTTGCCGTAGTCCAGGGCGTTCTGGATCAGGCCGGAGTTCTGGGCGATGTTCATGAGCGAACCGAGCAGGGTTTTGATTTTCTCGGTGTCGGCCTGCTGCGGATTCAGGGCGGCCAGGTCTTTCAGGCGGGTCAGGGCATCCTGACCGATGCGGTAGGCGGTTTCGAGGTCGCGGTCCTTTTCGGCCTGGCGGGCCAGGAAGTAGTCGGCGTAGGCCTGCTGCTCGGGCGGCAAGGCGTTCTGTTCGTAGAGGTTTTTCCAGATGGGCATGGCCTCGGTGCTCTTGCCCTGGTTCTCGTAGGAAAGGGCCACGGCGTAGTCGGCCTGGCGCCTGGTTTCCGGGGTGAGTTCCCAAAGCTCGACCCGTTGCAGCAGTCCTTCCACCTCGCCCCAGCGGTCGTACTCGCCGAACACGGTCAGGGCCAGGAGCAGGGCCATTTCCGAATATTCCGGAATCTTGCCGCCCAGAAAAAACGGCTCCAGAGTGCGCAGGGACGCGTCCGGGTCCGCCCCTTCCCATTGGCTGACGGCCAGGGCCAGGCGGCTTTCCGGGTCCAGGAATTCTTCCTGGGTGTGCAGCAGGGGGTAGCGCTCCCAGGCGGCGCGCACACGCTCGTAGCGCTTGCTGGTGACGCTTTCGGCGGCCAGCAGGGCAAAGGCGTTGCGGCTTACTTCCACGGCCTTGGCGGCCATGGGGCCGTTGGGGTTGGCCATGACGATTTCGTTGCACAGGCGGAGCGAGGCGTCAAAGTCTTTCTGGTAGAGGCTCCACATGGCCAGCTTGAGCTTGGCCAACTGGGCCAGGGAGTTGTCCGGAAACTCTTTGATGATTTTGCGATAGGTCTCGGCCGGGCGCAGGTTGTAGGGCTGCCTGAACACCCGGAACATGCCGGCCAGGGTGGGATCGTCGTTGATGCTGTTTTCGGCCAGGCGCATCATGGCGATAATGCCGCCGCTCTTGTCCGGAAAGCGGCGCACCGCCTCCTCGTACACGTGCACGGCCGCGTTGCGGTATTTCTGGGTGAAGTAGATATCGCCCAGGCGGGTAAGAATGGTGTCGGCCTCGGCGGAATCCGGGTTCAGGTTGTAGTAGAGCCAATAAGCTTCCCGAGCCCGGTCGGCTTGACGGGCGCGGTAGGCGGTGTCGCCCAGGAGGCTGAGCACCGGGGTGTAGTCGAGGTAATAGCGCGGCCAGCGTTTTTCAACGTAGTCGATAACTTCGTAGGCTTTGTCGTACAGGCCCTGGCGGTAGAAGGTGCGCGTCAGGCCCAGGGCGGCGTCGCGCGAATAGCGGCTGTCCGGGAACTCCTGCACCACGTACATGAATTGCAAAACCGCGTCGTTAAGGTTGCCCTGCTCGTATTGGTAGTCGCCCATGTAGTAATAGGAAAGCGGCACGGTTTCGTCTTTGGGGAACTGCTGGCGCAACAGGGTGAAGTAGGCTTCGGCCTCGTAGGCGTTGCCGGCTTTCAGGTTCACGTAGCCCATGCGCAGCCAGGCCCCGGCGTTGCGCGGCGAGCGGGAGTTGAAGTTCACGGCCACGCTGCTGCTGTCCATGATCTCTTTGAAGTATTTTTCCGGCTCGTTGCGGTACATGGAAAAAATAGCGTCGGCCCGGCGGTGCAGGAAGGTTTCGCGCTGGGCCGGCGTAAGGTTGCTCTGGCGCAGGAGCTGTTCGGCCAGGTTTACGCCCTCTTGCAGGTTGCCGGCGTTGATCAGGCGCTCCAGCTCAAACCCGCCTTCGCGCGGGTTCAGGGGCGGTGCGACCGGGTTGCCCTGTTCGTCGACATAAATGACCTCGCCGGCCGGGGGTGGGGTCGGCCCCGGGGTGGCGGCGCCGGGCAGGCGCGATTGTTGGGGGTCGCGGGCGGCGGAGTACGGCGGCGCGCTTGCCCCTGCCGGCGCGACCGGCGGCGTGGCGGGCTGCGCGGCGCCGGAAACGCCGGGAGCGCCCCCGGGCGCGGCGTCCGGCGCCGGCCCGGTATTGGGGCCGGTAGCGGGGGCGGCGCGTTGGGGCGGCGTGGACGCAGGCGTAGACACAGGTGTGGGCGTAGGCGGCGGGGTAGGCGCCTGTGACATTTCCCAATCGGAGGGCACGCGCACGTAAACCGGGGTGTCGCCCTTGGCGGGCGGAGCGCCGTCGCGGGCAATGCCGGTACGGAAAATAAACGGAGCCTCAATCAAGATCGTGTCGCCCTCTTCATCCGCCCGGGAGCTTTCGGCGGCCTGGGCCGCGCTGGCGCCAAAGGGCCAGAAATCGCTCCAGCGGAAAGCGGGCAGGGGCGGCCGGTTCACATGCGGCTCCAGGGCGCTGTGCTCTTCGCCCGAATAAGTGGGCGGCGTGGGCGCGTTGGGCAGGCGGGCGGGCATGTCCATGGGCTCCCAGGCCGGTTCCTGCTCTTCCTCGTCATCCAGGGGCGCGGGCGCCGGGCCGGGCAGGCCTTCGCCGAACAGGGGCGGCATGGGCGGGGGGGCGCCTGTAGAAGTAGCGGAAGCGGATGAAGCGGGCGCTGCGGGCGGTATGGTTTGGCCCGGCGCCTGGCCCGCCGCTTGCCCGTCCGACTGGTCGGAAATTTGGCCGGAAATTTGGCCGGGCGCCTGCCCCGGCAGGTTCCGGACCGGCTGGCTGGGTGTCAGTTGCACGGGCGCTGGCGGGGTTGTATCCGGCGGCGCGGTCAGGCCGCCGCCGGCCGGCGGGCTGAGGGAGGCGGCCGGAGCGACCGGCGCGGCAGGCTGGAGCGGCTGGACCGACTGGGCGGGCTGCGGCGGGCGCTCCGGTTCCTGCACCGGGCCGGGACGCGGCGCTTCGATAACCGGCGTGGCCTCCGCTTTAACCGGAAATTCCGTTGTTACCCCGGCGGGTCCGCCGGGCGCGGTGACGGACGGAGTTACCGGAACCGGGGCGGCCGGAATGGGGGTCGCGGCCGGAACCGGTGCGGGCGCGGGAGTGGAAACGGGCGCGGCCGGCGCGCTGGCAGGGGCCGGAGCCGGCGAAGCCGGTGGAGTTGCCGAAGTTGACGGAGTTGACGAAACCGGCGGGGTGGCCGGGGTCGGCGAAGCTGCCGCATCGGGCGGCGTCCAGCGCACGCCCAGCGGCGAGTTGAAAAGATCGATTTGCAGCAGCCCGGGCTGCGGCAGGGAAAAGACAAAACCGAAAGCCGGGTTCTTGGTGAGCAGCAGCAAGCCGGCCGGGCCGGGTTCGATGCCGCCGAAAAGGGCGGCCTCGGGCGGAGCGGCCACCACCAGGCCGGCCGGGTAAAGTTCGCGCAGGGCCGGCCAGGCTATTTCCACACTTTGCCGGCCGTTGCGGTTGAAAGACTCCGGCGCGCCGATGCCCTCAAAGCGCAGGATAATCTGCTCGTGGCCGCTGCTTGCGTTCTTCAGATTCCACTCGGCGGAAAAGGCGGCGGCTTCGCCCGCCGGGCCGAAAAGCGCGAGCAGGAGGAGCAACGCGGAAAACACGCCGGGCAAAGCCTGGCAACTAAAAAATTTGCTGGACACCGTTTTCATACCGCTTGTTGAGTTAAGGTACGCCTAAAACCTTTGCAATAAACATACCGGCTGTTGCCGGGTCGCGGTTATTCCAGGTTCCGTTTCTTGAGCTTTTCGATCAGGGTGGTGCGTTTTATGCCCAGCGCCTCCGCCGCCTGGTTCTTTACTCCATCGGCCAAATCCAGGGCTTCCTTAAGGAGGCGCTCCTCGATATTGTCCAAAAAATCTTTCAGATTCATGTCGTACTTCCGCAAATCGGCCAGCACCGGCCAGATAAACGCCTGCGGAGCCGCCGGCCGGTTGAGCGCCGCCACCGCAGCCGGCTCGGGCCGGGCGGCCTTGGCCGCGGCCATGGCCTCCAGCTCTTCCAGGTTCCCGAGGCTGGAAAGAATTTTGCCGGGCAAATCGTCCAGCGCCACCGTATTGCCCTCCGCCAAAATGGAGAGGCGTTCCATGATATTTTCCAGCTCACGCACGTTTCCGGGCCAGGCGTAACATTCCAGGGCCAGCTTGGCCTCGGGCGAAAAGCCGAGTTTTTTGCGCCCGCCTTTTTTGCAGAACAGCTCCAGAAAATGTTTGGCCAGGATGGAAACGTCGCCGCCGCGCTCGCGCAGGGGCGGCAGGTGCAAGGGGATGACGTTGAGGCGGTAGAACAGGTCTTCGCGAAAGCGCCCTTCCTGCACTTCCTTGTCCAGGTCGCGGTTGGTGGCGGCCACGATGCGCACGTCCACCTTCCTGGCGCCGCTGCCGCCCACCCGCTCGATTTCCTTTTCCTGCAGCACGCGCAAAATTTTCACTTGCAGGCTGAGGTCCATTTCCCCTATTTCGTCCAAAAATATGGTGCCGCCGTCCGCCAGTTCAAAACGGCCGGGCCGCGTGCGCAGCGCATGGGTAAACGCGCCCTTTTCGTGGCCGAAAAGTTCCGATTCCAGCAGGTCTTTGGGGATGGCGCCGCAGTTGATGGGCACGAAAGGCTTGTCATGCCGGGCGCTGCCCTGGTGCAGCGCCCGCACCATAAGCTCCTTGCCGGTGCCGGATTCGCCGGTGACCAGCACTGTGCTGTCCGTTGGCGCGACTTTGGCCAGCACTTTGAACACATTTTTCAGCGATGTGCTCTGGCCGATTATTTCGGATGTATCAAGTTCCATTAAGCCCCCGGGTGTCCTGGAAGTCGCAAACGGGACAAGACTTCCGACCAGATAAGTTCCGTTCAGACGCCCGTCAATATTATGACAGAAAAAGAAAACATGGAAGCCTTTTCAACTATTATTTCAGTTTTTTCTATATTCTCTCTAGAATTATTTTTTAAAGAAAAACAAATAGCGGCAACACTCCGTAATTATGTAATTTTTATGCATAGTTAGTTCAAAAAGTAAATTTAATTAACTATACCATCTTGACATTGGCCGGAGTAATATTTAAGCCGCCCTGCTGCCCGGCATAAAAGCGGGGCCGGTCATTTCCGGCCTCGCTTTCATGCCGGGAAAACAAAAAAACCAAGGAACGATATCAATATGAAATCCTATGTCCGCTTTGCCGTATCTCTAGCCCTGCTCACCGCGCTCGCGCCCATGGGAACGGACATGTACCTGGCCTCGATGCCGGATATTGCCAGACACTTCAGCGTTTCCGACGCCAGCGTGCAGCTTACCCTGACCCTGTTCCTGCTCGGGCAGGGGGGCGGGCAGCTTTTGTTCGGCCCGCTGGTGGACCGCCTGGGGCGCCGTGGCCCCATGCTGGCCGGCCTTTGCGTATTCACCCTTGCCGCCGTCTGGGCCGGGACCGCCGCCTCCATGCTTTCTCTTTTAGCCAGCCGCCTGTTGCAGGGCCTGGCCGGGGGGCTTTTGCTGGTAACGGCCATATCCAGCGTGCGCGACGTGGCCGAAGGGGCCAAGGCGGCCAAACTCTTCGCCATCCTGCTTACCATCCAGGGCCTGGCCCCGGTGCTGGCTCCCATTGCCGGGGGCTATATCGACCTGCATTTCGGCTGGCGGGCCGCCCTGTTCAGCCTGGCCGGGCTGGGGCTGCTGGCCCTGGTCAACTCCTGGTTTTCGCTGCCGGAAAGCCTGCCCCGGGAAAAGCGCACCCCGCTGAAACCCAAGGCCGTGTTCAACACCTACCTGGGCATAGCCCGCAACCCCGGCTTCCTGCTGCCCACCCTGGCCCTGGCCAGCCTGTTTTTCTACCTGTTCGCCTACATTTCCGGCAGCGCCTTCCTTTACCAGAACGTCTACGGGCTGAGGCCGGACGGCTTTGGCGCGGTCTTCGGCGTGACCGGCGGCGCGATTACGCTGGGCGCCATCAGCGGCGGGCGCTTGTCCAAACGCCGCCCCATAGAGAGCGTGGCCGCCCTGGGCGTGCTGGTGATGATTGCCGGCAGCGCCGTCTGCCTGATTTCTTCCCTGAGCCTGGGCGGCCAAGCTCTCTATGGCGTGGCCGCCGGTTTTGCCGTCGCCATGTTCGGGCTGGGCCTGGCCGAGCCCGCGCTGGTCACGCTGGCCATGTCCTCCCAGAGCACCGCCCTGGGCTCCACCGCCGCGTTAATGGGTTCGCTCCAGTTGGCGCTGGCCTCTTTGTCCACCCCGCTTTCCGGCCTGCTCATGCCGCTGGGGGCTGACTACTGGTTCGTGTTCCTGCTGCTGTCCGCCTGCCTGTGCCTCGGCCTGGCGCTGCTCGCCGCCGGGTGCGCGCGCCGCCGTTCCGCCGGCCTGGCGGCTGAAGGCTGAGGGTTTTTGTTTCCCGGCACGCCCTGCTCTGGAAAGCGCCGGGCGCACGATACGAAAGGGCCGCCCCCCAGGCAACAGGGGGGCGGCCCGCATCAAACCGATTAGAACTTGATCTTAGAAGCCGAAGCGGAAGATCAGGTTGGCGCTGTAAACGCTGTCTTCGTTATAGATTTCGTCACGGTCACGCTTGTCGGTGGCGTCCAGATAGATGTAGCCGAGTTCCAGGCCGACGGTCAGATTTTCGTACATCTGCCAGTAGGTGTCGAAGCCCACTTCCCAGGCCTGGTCTTCATAGGCCAGGGGAACCACGCTGCCGAGGGTGGGAGCGGTGCCGCCCCGAATCAGAGCGGAGTCAATGTGGTTGGTGCCGCGGATGTAAGCCAGGCGGGCGGTGTGATTCACGTTTTCGGCGAAGGACAGGTTGGAGATCTGCGCCCCGAGCATCCACAGGCCGATACCGGACACGCTGATGTAGGAATCGTAGCCGCAGGTCATGGAGCCGGCGAAAGCCATGCGGGTCGGGTAGATGTAGTCGCTATATTGCAGGCCGGGGATGCGGTGGAACTCGGCGTTGGTGTCGCCGTCGTCGGCATCGTCGCCGGAGGAGTAGATGGCGAACAGGCCGGGGGTACCCCAGTCCAGAGCGTAGTCAACGGCCAAGGCAAAGTAGTAGCCGGAAGCCTTGATGTCTTCGGTGTTGTATTCAATGTCGCCGCCACTCAGTCTGGCGTACATGGCGTCAAACTTGACGGTCAAAGCATCAGTGGGCATAACCTTGACGGCGGCGCCCACGCCCCACCAGTCGGCGGCGCCGGTTTCGTTAAAGTTGCCGCTGTTGATGTCTTCACGGTCAAACCAGCCAGAGTCGCTGCCGATGCTGGCGTAGGCGGCCCAAGGGGCGATAGTGAAGCTGTCAAAGTCCAGGTTGGCCCACAGGCCGAACACGTCCATGTCGTTGTCTTTGACGGCGTCACTCGGAGAGGGGCGGGCCCAGAAAGCGGTCAGGCTGGCGTTATCGGTCACGTTGGCGGTGGCGGTCACGGCGGCCACGTGGCCGCCGAACACCGGCTGGCCGAAATTGGCGTACGGCAGCACCAGGTCCATCAGACCCATCTTCATGTTGACCGGGCTGTCCGGGAAGTTGAAGTCGATGTACAGGCGGCGCACCAAGGCGCTGTCCGAGGTGGTGTCGAGGGCGGCGCCGCCGGCACCCCATTCCCAGCGGCCGAACTGCAGCATCATTACGCCGCGCAGGTTTTCGTTGGCGATGAAGTCAATCTGGATACGCGAACGCTGACGGGCGGAGAAGCGATCAAACTCGCTGTCCGTGAAGTTGCCGGGTTCATCCCAAACGGTCGGGCCGTTGGAGTAGACGAACACGAAGTCCATCACGCCGGAGGGCACCACTTCGAGGGCCGAAGCCTGGGAAGCCGC
>JAISDX010000064.1 GCA_031264465.1 Deltaproteobacteria bacterium
GTCGTTCGATTTTATCTGGGGCGGCGACGTCATGTACGAGCGGCGCTTCGTCACCCCGGTGCTGGATTTCTTCGAGCACGCCCTGGCCCCTGACGGGGTAATCTGGCTGGCGGAACCGAACAGAAACGTATATGATGAGTTCCGGGCCGCCTTGTTCGCCCGGGGCTGGCAGTCCCGCCGGGTCCATACCTGTCTGGTGGAGCCCCTGCACGTGCAGGAGGCGAAAATCAACGTCAGCCTGTGGGAGTTGTCACTGGCATGAGCGATCTCATACGCTTCGGCGTTTCTCTGGACGAGTCGCTGCTGGAGCGCTTTGACCGGCTCTGCCTGGAGCGCGGCTACAAAACCCGTTCCGAGGCCATTCGCGACCTGATCCGGGAAAGCCTGGTAAAAAGCGAATGGCAGGATGACGGCCGGCACGTGGCCGGCACCCTGACCATGGTTTACGACCACCACACCGGCAACCTTTCCCAGCGCCTTACCGCCATTCAGCACGACTTCCACCATTACATCATCACCAGCCTGCATGTGCACCTGGATCACGACAACTGCCTGGAAACCCTGGTGCTGAAAGGCCCGGCCCCGGCCCTGCGCAGCTTCGCCGACAGAATAATCAGCACCCGCGGGGTCAAGTACGGCACCCTGAACCTGGCCACCACCGGACAAGGAATGAAATAAACGATGCAAGACGTTCAGAACAGCCCTGCCGACGTATCAATGTCCATAGACCGCGTGGGCATCAACAATTTCAAGCTGCCCATCGTGGTGAGCGACAAGGCCCAGGGCCGCCAGCACACCGTGGCGCTGGTGGACATGGGCGTGGACCTGCCGGCCGCCTTCAAGGGCACCCACATGAGCCGCTTTGTGGAAGCTCTGGAAAACTGGAACGAAGACTTAAGTTACGCCACCATCAAAAATTTGCTGCGGGACGTGAAAGAACGCTTGCAGGCCCGCAAGGCTTACGCCCGCTTCAGCTTCCCCTACTTCATGCGCAAGCGGTCGCCGGTTTCCGGCGCGTCCATGCTGATGGGCCACGAGTGCGTCTGGGCCGGCGAACTGGTGGACGGCAAGCCCGACATCCTGCTGGCGGTGGAAGTGCCGGTCATGACCGTTTGCCCCTGCTCCAAAGCCATCAGCGACGAAGGCGCCCATTCGCAGCGGGCGCTCCTGCGCATCAGCGTGCGGGAAAAAGGCTTCGTCTGGATTGAAGACTTTATTGAAATAGCCGAGGCTTCCGGCTCCAGCCCGGTCTACCCGCTGCTCAAGCGCGAGGACGAAAAGTCGGTGACCGAGCGTTCGTTCGCCAACCCCTGCTTTGTGGAGGATGTGGTGCGCAACGCCGCCCACCGCCTGGAAAAACACCCCCAGCTAAGCTGGTTCAAGGTGGAAGTGGAAAGCCTGGAATCCATCCACGCCCACAATGCTTTCGCCTGTATTGAAAGAACGCTGCCTTAGGACGGTGGCGCTTATGCTCGAACGATTCCTGGCAAGGCTGCGGCGCTTGAGGCTGTGGAAAAAGATCCTCTTCGGCCTGCTGCTCTTTTGCCTGGTGGCGGCCGGGCTGTGGTGGGTGTTGGTGCCGCCGCCGCCGCTGCTGGAGGGCGTGCGCTTTTCCACGGCCATTTATGATCGGCACGGGCGGCTGATGCGCCTTTCCCTGGCCGAGGATGAGAAATACCGCATTTTTACTCCGCTGGAGCAAATTGCGCCGAGTTTGCGCGAGGCTACGCTCCTTTACGAAGACCGCTATTTCTACAGCCATTGGGGCGTGAACCCGGCCGCTCTGGCTCGGGCTGTCTATGCCACTTACGTCAAGCGCGACCGGCGCATGGGCGCTTCCACCATCAGCATGCAACTGGCCAGGCTGCGCCTGGGCCTGGATACCTCGGATATTTGGGGTAAGCTCCGGCAGATGGAGCGGGCGCTGGCCTATGAGCGCCACTATAGCAAAGATCAGATTTTCGAGGCTTACCTCAACCTGGCGCCTTACGGCGGCAATATCGAGGGCTGCGGCGCGGCGGCCCGCATCTATTTTCACAAGAGTCCGGCCCGGCTGGACATGATTGAGAGCTTTTCCCTGGTGAGCGTGCCGCAAAACCCGGCCAAGCGCAACCCGCTGGCGGCGCGGCGGCTACTTGAGCAGGGCGGGGCCGGCCAGAGCGGGCGCGATGCGCGCGATCTGCATGATCTCGAAGACGCCCGGGCCCGCATTCACCGGCTCTGGCTGGAAAAGCACCCGGAAGACGCCGGCAGCGCTTTTTTGCAGCGCGCCCCCCTGCGGGTTTACCAGCCGGCGGATCTGCCGTTCCGGGCGCCGCACGTTACCACCGAAGCGCTGCGGCTTTTCCCGGGGCGGCGGGAAATCCACACCACCCTGGACCAGCGCCAGCAGGAGCTCATGGAGGGCATGATCTCCATCATGGTGCAGCGCAACCGCGACCTGGGCATCCGCAACGCGGCCGGGCTTCTGTTGCATTGGCCCAGCATGGAGGTGCGGGCGCTGGTGGGCTCGGCCGACTTTTTCAACCCGGCCATCGAGGGGCAAATTGACGGCAGCCGGGCCCGGCGTTCGCCCGGCTCCACCCTGAAGCCCTTTATTTACGCTCTGGCCCTGGATCAGGGGATTATCCACCCGCGCACGCTCCTGTACGACAGGCCGCGCAGTTTTGCCGGGTATGACCCGGAAAACGCCGACCAGGAATTCAAAGGCCCGGTGAATGCCACCGCGGCCCTGCAACTGAGCCGCAACATCCCGGCCATAACCCTGGCCAATACTCTGGGGAGGGAAAAGGGCCAGCCGGATCTGTATTCGTTCCTGCGCGGGGCCGGGGTCAGTTTCGATTACGGGCGCGACCACTACGGCCTTACCCTGGTGCTGGGCGGGGCCGAGGTAAGCATGCGCGAACTGGCCGCCCTGTATGCCATTTTGCCCAACCGGGGCAGAAGCCGTGACCTCACGCTCTACCGCAACCCGGAAGAAAAGGAGCCGGCGGACCGGCCTGGAACCGCCGGGCCGCCGCCCGCCGGCGCGGGGCTTACGGGCCGGGCGCCCCAAGAGCCGCAACTGCTCTGCCCCGAAGCCGCCATTGTGGCCTTGCGCATGATCCGCGCCCTGCCGGCCAACCGGCGCATCCGGCACGCCAACATCGTGCCCGGCCCGCCGCTGTATTGGAAAACCGGCACTTCCAACGGCACGCGCGACGCCTGGACAGCCGGGGTGTTCGGCCCCTACGTGCTGGTATTTTGGGTGGGCAACTTCGACAATACCCCGAACCCGCATTTTATCGGCCTTACGGCCGCAGCGCCGCTGTTTTGGGATTTTGCCGACGCCATCGCCAACATGGAAAAGATCAACGACCTGGCCATGCGCGACCTGGATAAGCTCAACCTGATCCGCCTGCCGGTATGCAGCGACACCGGCGACATAGACACCAGCCTGTGCCCGGACAAGGCCGAAACCTGGTTTATCCCCGGTGTGTCACCCATTGCCGATTCCGGGGTGTACCGCCGCATTCTCGTCGACAAAGCCAGCGGCCTGCGCGCCTGCCTGGAGGAGCCGGGCAAGACCGAGCGGGTGGTTTGGGAATTCTGGCCCACGGATTTGCAGGCCCTGTTCCGTGAAGCCGGGATCATCAAACCCTCGCCGCCGCCCTTTTTGCCCGAGTGCGAGGCCCTGGGCGATTATGGAAGCTGGGGCGGCGTTTACAGCGGCCTGCCGCCGGAGATTTTGTCCCCCAAGCCCGGCCTGGTTTATCACCGCAGCGTCACCCGGCCGGGCGACACGGTTATTACGCTGCATGCGGCCGGCTCGGCCGACGTGACGGATTTTTTCTGGTTTAACGGCGATACTTTTATCGGGCGCAGCACGCCGGCGGAACATCTGTTGTGGACCCCGCCGGGGGGGGGGAGCTGGGTCAGCGTGGTTGACAACTTCGGCAGGAGCAGCCGGATTAAGATTACTGTCCTGCAGAGTGAATAGCCTTTTGGGGAAAATGCGCCTATTGCCTTGGCGCGGTGAATGGAATAGATTCAACAACTCACCTGCCTTGGCGGTAACGCTTTTGGCGTGAAGGAGCGCGAGATGGCCCTGGCCGCGATTGTGTTTGACTGTGACGGAGTGATTCTGGAATCGGCCGGCATTAAGACCGAAGGCTTCGCCCACGTGGGCGAAGCCTTCGGGCCGGAAAGGCAGAAAATGCTCATCGATTACCACGCCGAGCGGGGCGGAGTGAGCCGCCTGCTCAAGTTCGACTGGTTTTACCGCGAAGCGCTCGGCCTGGTGCCGTCCCAGGCGGACATAGCCGAACTGGACGCCCGCTTCTGCGCCTTTTGCGACGCCGCCATCGCGGCGGCGCCCTTTGTGCCGGGGTTCCTGGAAACTTTTGCCGCCTGGCGCGGCAAAATACCGTTTTACGTGGCCTCGGGCTCGCCCCAGGCCGACATGGATAAAAACCTGGGGCCACGCGGCATCCTGGACGGTTTTGCCGGGGTGTACGGCTCGCCGCCCGCCAAGGCCGAGCTCTTGCGCCGCATCATCAGAAATAACGGCTACAACCCGGCCGAGGTGCTCATGGTGGGCGACGCCCGCACCGATCTGGAAGCGGCCCAAAGCAACGGCACGCTGTTCTACGGCCGAGGCGAGGGCTTTGCGGCCGCCGGCCATCCCTGCGGACCGGACCTCAGCGGGCTGCCGGCCCATATCGAATCTCTCATTTAAGGCTGTCCCGCGCCGGACTTGCCCTGCCCACGAAGGAAACTCTCAAATTTATGAATATGCCGCCCTATACGATAACGGAACAGGTCTACAGACAGATCAAGGAACTGATTTTAAACGGCCGCTATATAGCCGGGGAACGTCTGCGGGAAGTGCAGATCGCCCTTGAGCTTAAAGTAAGCCGCTCGCCGGTGCGTGAAGCCCTGCGCCGGCTGGTGAGCGACGGTTTTCTGGTGTATGCGCCCAATAAAGGCGTTTTTGTCAGGGAGTATCAGGAAAAGGATCTGCATGATATTTTTGAATTGCGGAGTTTTCTGGAAAAGCTTGGCATAGAGCGCTCAATCAATAAAATCACCCCGGAAATCAAAGAAAAATTGCTGGATATAAAAGCCGGCATCGCCAACTGCATAAAAATTCATGATATCGCGGCTTACACCAGGCTGGACACGGAGTTGCACAACCGGATCGTACGGTTCAGCGACAATGATGTTTTCATAACGATGTATAATCATTATAATTATTTGATAACGCCCATCAGAACTTTCGCCCTGAATAGTCCCGAACGAACGGCCAAATCGGTTGACGAGCATTTTGAGATTATCGATAATATCATCAGCGGCGATATCGAGCGGGCCATCGCCACCAGCGAGCTGCACCTGCGGCAAACTTTTTACACCGCCAAAAACTTCGTCAACGCCCGCCAAAGAACGCCTGGCGGCGAGGCGCAACATCCGCAAATTACCGGCTGAGATCTTGTTGCCGGAGAGCGGTTGACAGCGCCGGTCAATCGCTATATTTAGCCTAAATGTATACATCATACATTGTCCGCTCCACAGCCGTCCGGCCTGACCGGGCGGGGTCGCCACACCCGGAGGACGCGAAAATACAAAAAAATTGATGAGCCGTATGTAAATACGACAGTCCCTGAAACAAAATAGAGGAGGCGGTGTTTATGAAAGCGATTGATCTCAGTCAAACCCTGGAAAATGGCATGGCGGTATACCCCGGAGCGCCGGAGCCGCATTTCGAGCAGATCGGCAGCGTCAAAAACGGCGATATCTATCAATTGATCAAATTTACCATGACCACGCACACCGGCACCCACATGGACTGCAATACCCATGTGACGGCAAACGGGTATTACACGGATGCGCAGGATATCGGCTTTTTCATCGGCAAAGGCCTGGTGATTGACTGCCGTAAATACGGCAAAAACGCCGAAATGGGCATGGAAATCTTCGACAAGGTCAACCTTGACGGCGTCAATTTCGTCTTCCTGTATTGCGACTGGGCCAAGTTGTGGGGCTCAAAGGAATTCTGGAGCGATTATCCCTTCATCAGCCGGGATGTCGCCCAATTCCTGGCCAAGCATCCGACGGTGCGGGCTCTGGGGGTGGAGTACGCCTCCATTGACCCGGCGGATCAAGCGGGGCTCGATCTGCACAAAATCTTCCTGGCGGAAGAGAAGTCGGTCATCGAGAACCTGACCAATCTGGACAAATTGTTGAACAAGTCGTTCACCTATGTGGGCTTCCCGCTCAAGTTCAAGGGCGGAGAAGGTTCTCCCATTCGCGCGGTGGCCCTGGTTGACGAGTAATTGCTCCATCTGGCGCGCGGCATCAGAGCTTCCCCCTCCCCGGACCGTTTCCGGACGCCTGGCCGGCGGCCCGGGGAGCGCGCGCCCCTGAAGGGAAAATTTTCACCTGGAGGAAAGAGCAAATGAGGTTAATGCATACCAAACTTCCGGAATTCATTGCCAAAATGAAAAATGCCGCCAAAAAGGGCCAACCGGAAAAGGCTTTCGCCCTCAGGGGACTGGAAAACCTGAAGAGCGCCAAAATGCAGTCTCTGCGCACCGGACGCATTGAGGAAGCCGTGGCCGAACTGGCCTCCCGGCCGGATGTGGAGCGAGTGGAACTGATTGTCATGCCCCGCGTGCCCGAAACCATGCACACGGTGGTCATAAAGGGCATCGCCGCCGACGGCAGTTCCCCCAAGGCGGTTGTGGACGTTGTCAACATCTTGCACCCGACCGAAGAGGTGGAACTGGAAAACTGCCGCGAGGTGGAAGACCGCCGCCCCGCCATCGGCAGACACTGAGGGGGCAGCATGAACGCTTTGCAGGTAAAACTGATTGCGGAAGGCCGCATCAACGACAAATTCATCCCGCTGGACATCGTGTTTGTGGACAAGCGGGACATCGCCGCCGCCGGCATTGATGACGACAAGGCCATCCGGGCCATTGCCGGCCATCTGAATTCCCCGTGCGGCATCAACATTTTTGACCTGGACGCCGTCACCACCACCAGTGACGGGATCATGATCGAAGGCGCCATAGTGGAAATGACCGCGGCCGACCGGGGCAAGATCAACGCTGATTTCGGCCGGCTCTCCATGGCCCGCATTCCCTATTCCGAAGAAATCCTGGCTTTGGAGCCGCACCTGAAGCAGTGGAAAAAGCGCTACCCCGGCCGGGCTCTTTACCGGGGCCCGAACCCGGCCACCAAGATTATCCCGGTGCATAACGTGGTGATCAGCGGCCGGGCCTCCAACAACAACTCGGCCACGGAAATGATGAACATCGTGACCATGGAGGAAATTCTCCTGCCCATCCTGGGGCAGATGCAATGCCTGAAAGGCGAAGGGAATGTGCTGGTGGGCAACACCGGCGCAGTGATCTCCGTGGGCATCGGCATGACCGTGGCCGAACAGTTCGGACGGGTCTTCCCCACCCGGCAGTTCAAGGCCGGCGAAACCGCGCACGGCTCCGGCGAATACGCCAAGACCCTGAAAAAGAACATCCCCTGCATCGTGGCGGATAAAGCGGTGCTGGCCGGCTACATCATGAACGCTCTGGACGACGGCTGCCTGCCGGGGCGGGACATCGGCTGTTCCCCGGCGGTGCTCTGCGTGGCCAAGCATTACGGCGCGCCTATGGATCTGGACAACATCGCCGGCCGGGCCTGGGAGGAGCTGGAAAGCGTCGGCATCAACCGCGCTTTTCTGGAAGAGCGGGTGGCTCCCCTTTCCCGGCCGGAACTGCTGGCCAGGGCGGATGAATTGATTCCCGGCGTGGAGGATGCCAGGGCTCTGCCCGCTGCGGAAGTGGCGCGCGCTGTGGAAATTCCGCTGGCCTGACCGGCTTCCGGGCGGTTCCGCCGGTTTCTGTTCCGGGCGCAAAGCGAAAATGCTTTATTGAACAAGTCAGGCGGGAGAACGCAATGGAATACCCACTGTTGTACCGGGTGCGGCAAAAGTTGAACCAGGAGCGCCTTGCCGATATTCCGGCCGAAGTTTTCAGCCAGTTTCAGGCCATCGGTCTGGCCGCGAAAATCAAGCCGGGCTGGGAGGTGGCCGTCACCGCCGGCAGCCGGGGCATCGCCAATCAGGCCACGATTATCAGGTGCGTCTGTGATTATGTGCGGCAAGGCGGCGCCCGGCCCTTCATCGTGCCGTCCATGGGCAGTCACGGCGGCGCATCCGCCGAAGGCCAGCGGCAGGTGCTGGAAAAATACGGGGTGACGGAAGAAGCCATGGGTTGCGAGATCCGCTCTTCCATGGAAGCGGTCCTGCTCGGCCGGGCCGCCAACGGCGCGCCGGTGTATATGGACGCCAACGCCTTCAAAGCCGACGGAATTATTTCCGTCAACCGGGTCAAGCCGCATACCGACCTGATCGGCAAAAACGAAAGCGGCGTGGTCAAAATGATCGTCGTGGGGCTGGGCAAGGAAAAAGGCGCCACCGCCATGCACGGCTTCAACCTGGGCGAAACCATCCCCCTGGCTTTTACGGTGGCCCTGGCCAAAGGGCCACTCCTGGCCGGCCTGGCCATTGTGGAAAACGCCAGGGACGAAACCTGGCTGCTCAAAGCCATGCTGCCGGAAGACTTCCTGGAAGAAGACGCCCGGCTGTTGGAACTGGCCTACCGCCAGGCGTCGCAACTGCCCTGCGACGACATTGACCTGCTGGTGGTGAAAGAGCTGGGCAAGGCCTACAGCGGCACCGGCATGGATACGAAAGTGATCGGCCGCATCCGCGTTCCGGGCATTCCGGAGCCGCAGCGGCCACGCGTCAACAAGCTGGTGGCCCTGCGCCTGTCGTCCTCCTCCTACGGCAACGCCCTGGGCATAGGCCTGGCCGACATCACCACCCGCGGCTTTGTGGAGAGCATCGACATGCGGGCCACCCACAGCAACATCATCCCCACCACTTATCTGGAGCGCGGCAAGATCCCCCTGTATTTCGACACCGAGGAAGAAGCCGTGCAGGTGGGCTATCGCACCTTGGGCAACATCGCCCCGGCCGCCTCCCGCACGGTGATCATCGACAACACCCTGCACCTGGAGGAGTTTCTGGTCAGCCAGACGGTGCTGGATGAATTGCTGGTGGAAAAACCGGACCGCATCAGCCTGGAGGAGCGGCTTGAGTTCAGGTTTGACGCCGCGGGCCGGCTGGCCGTGTGATTTTTATGCCGGGCGGCCAGGCCGCCGGCAGGCGTTGGATTACAACTGTTTCGTTAATCAAACACTGTAGCCGTTTGGAGGTAACGCCATGAACATCCCGAAAAAACTTTACGACCTTTCCCACCCCCTTTACCATAACTGCCCCGGCTGGCCGGATTTTGACGTGCCGGTGCTCAATGTCGACTATAACTGCGCGCTTGACGGCTTCAACGCCGAAACCCTGACCATGAACATGCATACCGGCACCCATGTGGACGCGCCCTTCCATTTCATTCAGGAAGGCAAGCCGCTGGACCAGATGCCCATTGACGCCTTTGCCGGGCCCAGCGTGGTTTTCGATTTGCGCGAAAAGGTCAAGCCGGATTCCCCGATCACGGACGAAATGCTCAAACCATTCATGGACCAGGTGCAAAAGGGCGACATCGTGCTGCTCTGCACCGGCTACGGGCAGAAAAGAGGCATTAATAAAGCCTATCTGCATGAATATCCCTACTTGGGCGGCCCCGGCGCCGAACTGTTGGCGGCGGCCGGCGTCAAGGGCGTAGGCACCGACACCCTGAGCATCGGCGGCTACGGCAGCGCCGAAAAAGCCTGCCCGGCCCACTTGGCCCTGCTTTCCAAAGATTTGCTGATTGTGGAAGAGCTGTGTTTCCCGCCCGAGGTGCTGGACGGCAAACGGCGCTATTTCACCGCCTTTGCCCTCAAAATGAAAGGCTGCGGCGGCGCTCCGGCCCGGGCGGTGCTGTTTGAGTTTTAGCGTGAACAGGCTTTAATTTGATTTCCTGGCCAGGCTCCGGCCGGGGGAAGGCCGTTCCCCCGGCCGGGTGGCCAGTAAGGAAGCCGGCGCCGGCAACGCCGACGCCAGGGAGGCGGACTTTGGCCGATGCTGCCGGAACAGACGAACAGGCGACCGTGGTCTTCGCCTATGCCGATAAGACCATGCTGCGCATCTCCGGGCTCTCCGTGCGCGGGCTGAACGCGGGACAACTGGAAGAACTGCTTGCCCGCGAGTTGAACAGTATGGTGCGCGTCATCGGCGTCACCGGGCAGAGCATTGATATGGATGTGTACGGCCTGAGCGAGGACAACATTCTGCGGGACGAGAAAAAGATTATAAAAGCCGCGGCGCTGGCGGAAGGAATCACCCTTACGGATCTGGCGAGCCTTGCCTGTTCCGGCAAAACCACGGCCGTGGAGGCCGCCGCCCTGGCCAGGCCGGCCGGCCTGCACTGCGCCGGCGAGCGATGGAAGCATGGTGCGTGAAGCGGTGATTATTCCCACCGGCGACGAAGTGCGCGACGGCATCGTCAGGGATACGGACAGCCCGGCCATCATCGCCGGGCTGATCGCCCGCCATCCCCGCTGCCGCGTCACGCGCGCCGCCCCGCTGGCGGACAGCGAAGAGGCGCTGTTGCGCGAACTGGCCGTCTGGGTGGAACGGGGCGTCGAACTGGTGGTCGTCATCGGCGGCAGCGGCGGCGGCAGCCGTTACAG
>JAISDX010000090.1 GCA_031264465.1 Deltaproteobacteria bacterium
GTTGCCGGTTGTTCCTTTTGCTTGGCTATTATAGGAATTATGGTATTTCAGGCCAAATTGGCTCCTTACAGTACGCGATTTGGCCTGGATAAATATGTTTACGCCTCAGAGGACTGGGATTTCAGAAACATGTTTGCAGGGACAAAAATTATTAAAAAATATGGAAAGTTGGCAGTCAGAAGCGTTCCTGGGGAGAGCGCCGTATTATTTTTTGGCGACAGTAACATCGAACAATATTCACCGCGAGTGATTCCTCTTGCTTTGCGGACAAAAGGCAAACGAGGCGTTTTTTTTATAGCTTATGGCGGCTGTCGTCCTGTTCCTGGACATGATCGCGGTGTAGGCTATCCTTCCGCAGAAATGTTTGAGGCTTTTTGGGATTGCCTTGGCGAAAACCCAAACATAGATACAGTTGTTATAGGCGCATCCTGGTTTCCCATGCGCTTTTCCAACACCGAAACTGTTGATGGGTTTCCTATAAATAGTTCAGAAGGATGGATGGCCCTTAAGAAAAATTTTGAAAAATTTGTGCAGGACATTAATGACAGGGGGAAGAAGGTAGTAATTATTTCAAATATACCTTTTGACAAGCAATTGGATCCTAAAAACTTGATCCAACGCACTTTATTTCCACCGTCAATAACGATTCTCAAAGATGAGTATATCGTCAGAGAATCTTTATTGAAAATAAATAATGAAATGTTTGTTTTCTTGAAAAATACTGCAGAGCAAAATGATGCATTTTTTATTGATCCTACATTATTTTTGTGCCCAAATGGGAAATGCCGCGCTGTTGATATTGCAAATAATAAAATAATTTATAAAGATATAAATCACTTAACGAATTCATATGTACGCAATTATATTACTTTTCTAGATGATGTGATATTAAATACAATACCAGCAGCGCATTTGACATCAAAATAGAAGAATAGATCCTTATCTCTTTAAGTAGTCGACCCTTCGCATAAATCAGATTTTTAAGGATCGACTATTTAAAAACGGCCGCAATGGGCCGTCGGTCGCCCTGCCCCAGGGCGCAGCCGCTCACATAGAGCCCGGGCGGAGACTGGCGGCGCTTGAACTCGGCCTTGCGAAACAGGCAAAGAATCTTGCGCGCCAGCGCAACGTCAAAGCCGCGCGCGACCAGTTCGGCCTCGTCGCATCCTTCGTCCAGGCAAGCCCGCAAAATGGCGTCCAGGAGCGGATATTCCGGGAGCGAATCGCTGTCTTTCTGCTCCGGCCTGAGTTCCGCCGACGGCGCTTTCTCAATGATGGCGCGCGGAATGACCTCGCGCCCCCGTTTGCGGTTCAGCCACTCCGCCAGGGCGTAGACTTCGGTTTTGTACAGGTCGGAAATCACGCCCAAGGCGCCGGCGGAATCGCCGTACAAGGTGCAGTAGCCCATGGCCGCTTCGGACTTGTTGCCGGTATTCAGCAACATTAGCCCGAATTTGTTGGAAAAGGCCATCAGAATCAACGCGCGCAAACGAGCCTGAATGTTCTCCTCGGTCACGTCCGCCTCCTTACCGGCGAAGCTCCCGGCCAGCATGGAATCAATGGCTTCCAGGCCCGGCCGGATCGGGATGCTGAGCGTTTCCAGGTCGAGGTTCGCGGCCAGGGCGAGGCTGTCGTCAATGCTTCCGGCGCTGGAGTAGGGAGAAGGCAGCATGATGCCGAGCACGTTCCCGCTCCCCAGCGCCTCGGCGGCAATGGCCGCCACCAGAGCCGAGTCCATGCCGCCGGAAAGCCCCAGCACGGCCCGCCCGAAGCCGCATTTGTGCGCAAAATCGCGCACTCCCAGCACCAGGGCGTTCCAGATATCTTCCTCCGGCTCGCGCTTGCCGCCGGAGGCAGGGCAGGGCGTGCCGCAGGGCTGAAGACTGTTCAGGTCCACCACCAGGACGTCCTCAGCGAACAGGGCGGCCCGGGCGCACAAGTCGCCCCCGTTGTTGAACACCATGCTGCCGCCGGGGTAGATGGAACTGTCCATGCCGCCAATCTGGTTTACGGCGACTACCGGCACGTGGTACTTGCCCGCGGCCCAGGAGAGCACTTTCTGATGGCGCTGCAAACCGTCGCGGGAAAAAGGAATGCCGGTCAGGTTGATTACCGCGTCGGCCCCGCCGATCATGAACTCTTCCAGCGGGTCCGAGTCGTAATCGCGCCGGCCGCGCCACAGGCCCCGATCGTTCCAGACATCTTCGCCCACGGCCACGGCAAAGCGCCAGCCCTGGAACTGTAGCACTCCGCAGGCCGAGCCGGATTCAAAGTAATAATAGTCGTCGTGGGTACCGTCGGCGGCCAGCAGCACCTTGCGGGAAATCACCATGGATTTGCCGCCGCGCAACAGCACCGAACAGTTGTGCAACGGCTTGCCCTGAGGCACCGGATTGGCCACGGGCGCGCCCAAAAGCAGCGGGGGCAGGTCTTCTTTCTGGATACGCCCGGCCAGGTCGGTCAGGGCAAAGCGGCAGCGCTCCACAAAAGCGCGCCGCCGCAGTTCCCCGGTGGCCGGGCAGCCGCACAGGGCCAGCTCCGAAGCCACACCCAGTTCCGCTCCGGCCGCGGCCGCCCCGACCAGCGCCCTGTAAAGGATCTCCGCGTTGCCTTCAATGTCGTTGCTGACCAGGTTGCATTGCAAGAGGCCTATTTTCATGGCTAAAACAGTCCTTAAGCCCTAAAGATACCCTTGGGCGGTTAATTGTGGTGGCTCTGAACCATCAGATCTTTATTCTCTGGCAAGGAAGGCGAGTTCAGGAGGTCAAGCATGGTGTAAAGGCGCCCGGGCTTTTGCCCGGCCAGCCACTTGGCCGCGCGCATGGCCCCGTTGCCGAAATTTTCGCGCGAATGGGCCTGGTGATTCACCTCGATGCGTTCGCCGGGGCCCATGAAATAAACGGTGTGCACGCCGACCACGTCGCCGCCGCGCACGGTCTGCATGCCAATCTGCTCTTTGGGGCGCTCGCCGATAATGCCCTCGCGGTGGTAGCAGGCCACGTCGGAATACTTCCAGTCGCGGGCCTCGGCCAAGCATTCGCCCAGGCGCACAGCCGTGCCGCTGGGAGAATCTTTTTTCAGGCGGTGGTGCAGTTCCACCACTTCCATGTCGTAGTCCGGCCCCAGCGCTTTGACCAACTCGGGCAGCACCTTGAGCAGAACATTGATGCCGATGCTCATGTTGGGCGACCAGAGAATGGGCGCCTTTTTCGCCAGTTCGGCCAGTTCGGCGCGCTGGGCTTCGTTCAGGCCGGTTGAGCCGATTACCTGCTTCGCGCCGGATTTTTCCCAGGAGCTGGCCAGCACTCTGGCGAACTCCAGGCTGGCTTCCGGCGAGGTAAAGTCCACCACCACCGCGCCCGGCACCTTGGCAAGCATATCGCCAAGGTCGGTGCTCACCGGCACATCGCCCCAGGTATTGCTCCCGCCCGCTTCCGCCTTGCGCAGCACCAGCCCGGCCAGTTTCAGATCCGGGTGGAGCTTTACAATATTGCGCAGTACGGTTCCCATCCGGCCATTGGCGCCGGTAATAACGACGTCGATGCTCATTCTTCTCTCCTGGGGAAAAGGCGAATTCCCACGCGCGGGACCGCCTGGTTGCGGGTGATTATGCCGCCCCGCCGGCATGAGGCGTGGACGGAGAATATTCCCTTAAAGCATGGATCAGTCAAAAAGGCCAGCTTGTCCGCCCACATTAAGCGGAGCATCCTCGGCAACCCGATCCGCGGATTGGCCGGCAGTTTGGCCTGGCTGACCAGCTACAAGCAGGGCCATGAAGGCGGGCTCGTCAACAACGGCCACACCCAGGGCCCGGGCCTTGGCGAGCTTGGAGCCGGCAGCCTCGCCCGCCACCAGGTAATCGATATTTTTGGAAACCGCGCCCACCACCTTGGCCCCGGCCTCTTCGGCCAGCTTTTTGGCCGCGCCGCGCCCCAGGGTCAAAGTGCCGGTAAAGAGAAGGGTTTTGCCCCAAAGCGCGCTCACCGGGCCACCCGGGGACGCGAGGGCGGCGCCGGGCGGCGGCGGCGCCTGCTGCGGCCACAACCCCAGTTCGCGCAGTTGGCGCAAAAGTTCCCGGTTACCCTCGTCCTGAAAAAATTCCACGATGGAAGAAGCCACTTCCGGCCCGATGTCCGGTATTTGCCGCAACTCTTCCGCGCCAGCCGCTCCCAGTTCGTCCAGGTTGCGGTATTTCCCGCCGAGCGCCCGGGCGGTCTGCGAACCGACATGCTTGATGCCCAAGGCGGAAATCAGGCGGCGCAGTTCAGTGTTTTGCCTGGCCCCCGCCAAGGCCTGTAGGAAGTTGTCCGCCAACTTGTCGCCCATGCGGTCCAGCTCCATGAGCTCTTCCTTACGCAGGCGGAACAGATCCGCCGGGGTTTTCACCAGGCCGCGATCCATGAGCATGACAATCCATTTTTCGCCAATGCCTTGTATATCCAGGCCGGCCTTGGAGACAAAGTAGATTACCGTCTGCCTGCGCATGGCCGGGCAGAGCTTGTTCAGGCAGCGCCAGGCGGCCTCGCCCGCTTCGCGGTGTGCCGGATGCCCGCATTCCGGGCAGTTTTCCGGAAACTGGAAAATTCTCTCTGTGCCCCGGCGCTCGCCCGGCACCGGGCCGACGATTTCCGGAATCACGTCGCCGGCCCGCTGCACGACGACCAGGTCGCCAATGCGCACGTCCTTGGCCCGGATTTCATCTTCGTTATGCAAAGTAGCGTAAGAAACCACCACCCCGCCCACGGTAACCGGGTCCAGCACGGCGCGCGGCGTGAGCACTCCGGTGCGCCCCACCTGGATTTGGATATCCATGAGCCTGGTACAGACCCGCTGGGCCAGGAACTTCATGGCAATGGCCCAGCGTGGGGCATGGGCGGTAAAGCCGAGTTCCTCCTGCCAGTCCAGGCGGTTGAGCTTGGCCACCACCCCGTCGATGTCAAAGGCCAGTTCCTGGCGGTGCTCGGCAAGGCACCGGTAAAAGGCGGCCACATCGGCGGCCTTGGCGCAAAGTTTCGCGCCCGGGGCCACCGCAAAGCCGTAAGCGGCCAGGTGGCTGATGATTTCCTGCTGGGTGCGCCAGGGAGCGGCATTCGGAAAAATAGCCCGGCCGATGCCGTAAGCCATGAAGCGCAGCGGGCGGGAGGCGGTAATGGCGGAATCAAGCTGGCGCACCGAGCCGGCCGCGGCGTTGCGCGGATTGGCGAACAACTTGGCGTCTTTTTGCTGCTGGGCTTCGTTCAGAGCCGCGAAATCGGCCCTGGTAATCACCACTTCGCCGCGCACTTCCAGAATGGAAGGCATGGGGACGGCGCTTTTCAAACGCAGCGGCAGGTTTTTTACCGTGCGCATGTTGGTGGTGACCACTTCGCCCTTGTGCCCGTCGCCGCGCGTCAGGGCGGTAGTCAACACCCCGTTTTCGTAGATCAGCTCCATGGCCAGGCCGTCCATTTTCGGCTCCACCCAGAAAGCCAGGCCTTCGGGTGTCGTCCCGGGCAGGAGCCTGGCCGCCTTTTGCGTGTAGTCCAGCCATTCCTCGGCATCGAACACGTTGTCCAGGCTGTACATGCGCAAGGCGTGTTCCTGGTTGGGCAACGCCTTGGAGACGGCGCCGCCCACCTTCTGAGTGGGCGAATCCGGAGTGGCCAGCGCCGGGTATTCCTCTTCCAGCCGGGTCAGCTCATGGAACATGGCGTCGTATTCGGCATCGGAAATTTCCGGCTCGTCCTGCACGTGGTAGCGCCAGGAGTGATAAGCCAGGGTGTCGCGCAATTCCGCAGCCCGGCGGGCCAGATCAGCCGGAATATCCATCAGAAGACCTCCTCGGTGCCGGACAGCACCATTTTCTGCCGCAAAAAGGCAATGCGGTCACGAATTTCCGCGGCCTGCTCGAATTCAAGCTCCTTGGCCGCTTCGCGCATTTCGCGCTCCAAACGCTGGATAAGGCGTCCCAGTTCCTTGGGCGAAGAAATTTTCCGCTCGTCAAGCTCGCGCACGGCCGCGGCTTCAGCTCCCCGCTTGCGGCGCGACTGCCTGGAGGAAGCGCCGGATTCCTCTTCGCGGGAAAAGAGATTGTCGAACGGCGTTTCCACGTCCTTGACAATGCTTTTCGGAGTTATGCCGTGCTCTTTGTTGAACTCCAGCTGTTTTTCCCGGCGCCGCTCCGTTTCGTTTATGGCTTCCTTCATGGAGCGCGTCATATTGTCCGCGTACAGGATCACCCGGCCGGAACTGTTGCGCGCCGCCCGCCCGAACGTCTGGATGAGCGAGCCGCGCGAACGCAAAAAGCCCTCCTTGTCGGCGTCCAGGATGGCCACCAGCGAGACTTCGGGAATATCCAGGCCTTCGCGCAGAAGGTTGATGCCCACCAGTATGTCAAACTCCTTGCGCCGCAGCGAACGGATAATGGCCATGCGCTCCAGTGTGTCGATATCAGAGTGCAGATAGCGGGCGGCCACGCCCATGCCGTTCAGGTAGTCGGTCAAGTCTTCGGCCATGCGCTTGGTCAGGGTGGTGACCAGCACGCGCTCGCTCCGGGCGGCTCTGGCTCGGCACTCGGCCATGAGGTCGTCCATCTGGCCTCGGCTGGGGCGTATTTCCACTTCCGGGTCCACCAGGCCGGTGGGCCGGATCACCTGCTCGGTGAGGATGCCCTGCGAACGCTCTATTTCCCAGGGCCCCGGCGTGGCCGAGACATACACCACCTGGTCGATGCGTTCCAAAAATTCGTCAAAACAGAGCGGTCGGTTGTCCAGGGCCGAAGGCAGACGAAAGCCGTAGTCCACCAGGGTCTGCTTGCGCGAGCGATCGCCGTGGTACTGCCCGCCGATCTGGGGCACGGTCTGGTGCGACTCGTCGAGGAAGCAGACGAAGTCATCGGGGAAGTAGTCGATCAGGCAGTAGGGCCGCTCGCCGTCCTTGCGCCCGTCGAGGATCTGGCTGTAGTTCTCGATCCCGCTGCAGAAGCCCATCTCCCGCAGCATCTCCATGTCGTACTGGGTG
>JAISDX010000091.1 GCA_031264465.1 Deltaproteobacteria bacterium
CTGCGCAAGCGCTCGGTGCTGGTGCAGGCCGCCATCCTTTCCGTCGAACTGCCGGCCGAGGTGGCTGGAGCGGTGAAAAGCGCCTACGCCGAAATCTGCAAGGAAGCCGGCGAAGAGAACGTGGCCGTGCGTTCCTCGGCCGCCGGTGAAGACTCCCGCAAAAAGGCCTTTGCCGGCCTGCAGGACACCTACCTGAACATGAACGGCCCCGAGCAGGTGGTGGACGCCTACCATTGGGATTGCGCCTCGGCCTACAACCTGCGCTCCATGACCTACCGCCGCGAAGCCATTCTGGACGCCATCGCCAAGGGCGAGGAAACCGGCGATGAAACCCTGGCCGCCAAAGCCAAGCAGGAATGGGCCATTGAGAACACTTCGCTCTCCGTGTGCATCATGCGCATGATCAACCCGGTCATCTCCGGCACCGCCTTTTCGGCCGACACCGCCTCGGGTTGCCGGGGCACCGTCCGTAACGACCTGGTCTCCATCGACGCCAGCTACGGGTTGGGCGAAGCCGTGGTGGGCGGCATGGTCACCCCGGACAAGTTCTATGTATTCCAGCGTGACGACGGCCAGGAAGTGGTCATTCGCCAGATGGGCTTTAAAGACATTAAAATAGTTTACGAGCAGGGCGGCGGCACCCAGAAAGTGGCCGTGCCGGACGCGGAAATTTACCGTTGGTCTCTATCGCTCAGCCAGGCCGAAAAAGTGGCCAAGGGCGTGCGCAACATCAGCCGGGCCTATGGCGGCATGATCATGGACTCCGAGTTCTGCCTCGACTCCAAGGACGAACTCTGGTTCGTGCAGGCCCGCCCGGAAACCCGCTGGAACGAAGAATTCGAACTGCACCCGAACACCATTTTCATGCGCCGCAAGGAAGTGGATGAGGCTTATCTCGCCGGGGCGGAAGTGCTTCTGGAAGGCAACGGCGCCTCGCGCGGGGCCGGGCAGGGCACGGTGCGCTTTTTGCGCTCCGCCCTGGAGCTGAACAAGATTAACAAGGGCGACATCCTGGCCGCCGAACGCACCGACCCGGACATGGTGCCGGGTATGCGCATGGCCGCGGCCATCATCGCCGACGTGGGGGGCGACACTTCCCACGCCGCCATCACTTCCCGCGAGCTGGGCATTCCGGCCGTTATCGGCGTGCAGCGCCTTGAGGCCGTGCGTTCCCTGGACGACATGGAAGTGACCGTGGACGGAGCCACCGGCCGCGTTTACAAGGGCCTCCTGCCCCTGAAAGACGTGGGCGGCGAAATGGACCTTTCCGCCCTGCCCAAAAACAAGACCAAGGTTGGCCTGATCCTGGCCGACGTCAACCAGGCCATGTTCCTCTCCCGCCTGCGCGGGCAGGAGGATTTTGAAGTGGGCCTCCTGCGCGCCGAGTTCATGCTGGGCAACATCAGCGTGCATCCGGCCGCCCTGGCCGCCTACGACAACGGTACCCTGGAGCACGACGTCAAAGCCTACCTGCAAATTCTGGACGGGCAACTGGACAAGACGTTGCGCTTGCAGTTCAACGCCGGGTTGATCAGCGGCAAGCTGCGCCTGCGCGAGTATGTGGGTTACATTACCGGCCTGCGGGCGGAAATTGACGAGCTCTCCGCCGTGGAAATCCAGGGCGCCGAACAGGCTTGGCTGACCCAGCGCAAACTGCGCGACCTGGAAAACCGCCTGGACGACTACGCCGGCAACGCCGCCAAGCGCCTGGACGTGCTGAACACCACCGACGACTTGGCTACGCACATCCGGATTATCCACGGCTATGACGACGAACTGGCCAACCTGGCCGGCAACACCCCGGAAAACGCCACCCGCCGTGGCGAAATTGAAGCGGAAGTGAAGGCGGCCGTGGACAGGGCCGCCGCCATCCCGTTCGTGCAGCAGGCCATCAACGACATCAAGACGCTGCGCTCCGAAGTGGCCATGCGTAACGGCATGGACAAGGAAATTGAAGCGGTGCGCGACATTCCGCAAAAAATTCGCAGCCTCATTCGCGCGCGCGGCTACCGTTCCGGCAAGGAACACTACGTGCAAACGCTCGCTCAAGGCTTGGCCCTGTTCTGCATGGCTTTTTACGGGCGCGACATCATCTACCGCACCACCGACTTCAAATCCAACGAATACGGCAACCTCCTGGGCGGCCTGCTGTACGAACAGCACGAAGACAACCCCATGCTGGGCTGGCGCGGCGTTTCGCGCAACCTGTCCGACTGGGAACTGGAAGCGTTCAAGCTGGCGCGCGGCGTCTACGGCGGCAAAAACCTGCACATCATGCTGCCTTTCGTGCGCACCTTGGAAGAAGCGCGCAGCATGAAGCGCTACCTTTCGCGCGTGCACAAGCTGGAAAGCGGCCTGGACGGCCTTAAAATCATCCAGATGTCGGAAATTCCGAGCAACGCCATTCTGGCCAAGGAATTCATCACCGAATTCGACGGTTTTTCCCTCGGCTCCAACGACATGACCCAGATGGTGCTAGCCACCGATCGCGACAACGCCAGTCTGCAACACATTTATGACGAGGAAGACCCGGCCGTGGTCTGGGCTATCCTGGCCACCGTGTTCACCGGCCTCAAGTTCGGCAAGAAAGTCGGCTTTTGCGGCCAGGGCGTTTCCAACAGCTTGATTATCCGGGGCTTGGTGGCCATTGCCGGCATCAGTTCCGCCTCGGTGGTGCCGGACACCTATTTCCAGACCAAGCTGGACGTGCACGCCCTTGAGTCGCAAAACATCCCCACCGCCAAGCTGGGGAGCTGGCTCAAGAAACAACACCTGGTCAACTTCCACAAGATTATGGAAAAAGAAGGCTACGGACATATCGCCAAAAAATACACCAAGCCCGAAGAGCTTATGGAATGGTACGAGGGCGAGCTGGTGCGGTTGCACGACAACCTGCGCGAAAACCTGGAAAGCGCCAAGGAACAGTTCTACCGCCAGGAAATGGAGCGCTTCCGCAGCACCTTCCACAAGCCGGCCATCTACGCGGCCTGGGATTGGGACCAGACCGTTCTTGACGCCCTGCACGTCGCCGGGTTCAAGAGCTTCGACGAACAGGAAAACGCTCTGAAAAAGGCTCACGCCAAGGCCTGACACCGAACAACAAACCGCGCCCCCGCTCTGGTATAGCGGCGGGGGGCGCGGTTACGTAAAGAACACGCGCTGGGAGCATTTTCTGAAAATTGCTGGCCCGCGCTTTTTATCGATCGAAGATGGCCGAGGCTTTTTTTAACTCCTCAATAATGGGAATGCTCTGCGGGCATACACTCTCGCACTCGCCACAGCCGATGCAGGCGGAAGCCCTGTTTCCGTTGCTGATCTGCCATTCGTAATCACCCTTGCATAATTCAATGTCGTGGTGAAGCAGATAATCATTGTAATTCTTGAAGATACCCGGAATGGATACGTGCTGTGGGCAGCCTTTCTCACAATATCGGCAATCGGTGCAGGGCACTTTCGGTATCCTGGAAAGTATGCCCTGCACCTTTTCAATTGCCGCATATTCCGATTGGGACAAAGGGCGGAAATGCTCCATAAAGGAAACATTATCCTCCATTTGTTCATAGTTCGACATTCCCGAGAGGACTGTAAGCACGCCGTCAAGCGAAGCCGCAAACCGGATTGCCCACGAGGCCTGCGAAGCGGCCGGGTCGGATTCGCGCAAAACCTCGGCGGCTTCCTCAGGCAGGCTGGCCAAGGAACCGCCCTTGACCGGCTCCATAATGATTACGGGTTTGCCGTACTTTCTCGCGACCTCATAGCATTTCCTCGACTGTATAATGCCGTTTTCCCAATCCGCGTAATTGATTTGAAGCTGTACAAAATCGACATCCTGATGTTTTGCCAGGAGGTTATCCAGATAATCCGCTGTAGCGTGTGCCGAAAATCCGTAATTTTTGATAAGTCCCCGCTGCTTCTGTTCCGCGACAAACTCCCAGACCCCGTATTTTTCAAAGGCCTTATCCCGTTCACCGCCAATGTTGTGCAGAAGGTAAAAATCAAAGTAACCCGCTCCGGTTCGTTCAAGCGATGTCCAAAACATCTGCCGTGCTTCATCGGCGG
>JAISDX010000170.1 GCA_031264465.1 Deltaproteobacteria bacterium
CCGGCGAATCCGGAAAAGCCGGCGCCGGCAGCGAAATATCCAGCCAGCCTTGCGGCGTGATCTCCTTCTTTTCCACCTTGCCGCGCCAGAGCGTACCGGCACGTTGCAGGGTCAGTCCCAGGTTGCCGGACTGGATCCGGGCCTGGCCGCCCGGAGAAACCACCAGGACTTCCAGGGAAACAGAGTCGAGCTGCCCGGCGTAAGACAGGGGCAGGCGATAGCGCAAAAGCCCGTTTTCCGCCGTGAGCGGCTGCATCACCCGCACCGCCACGCGCCGGACGCCCCTGGCCGGGAGCGGGTAAAGGCGCAGCCGGTAAGCGTTGCCGCGCGTCGCTTCCAGCAAGGCCGGGTCGACATTGCGCCGGGCCACCTCGTCAAACACTTCCTGACCGCGCGCCTTGGCCACGGGCACGCCCGGGCGCAGTTCGCCGTCAATATCCAGGGCCAGGCCGCTGATCTCCTGTCCGGGCGCCAGGGGGAATTCAAGCTCGCCTTCAAGAATGCGCTCATTGGGGTTGTAAAACACCATGTCCAGCAAGCTTTCCGCAAAGCCGCCCCGAATTTCCGTGCGCACGGCCAGCGCGGTCAGGCGCACCGGCTGCTCCGCCCCGCTGACGCGCAGCACGGGCGGCAGGGTATCGGGCGGGAGCGGCGGCGCTTCGGCCGCGCCGCCGGGACGCGGCAGCGACAACATGACCAAGGCGCAAAAAACGGCGATAAAAAGACGCTGTTGAAGGCGGAAGCCGGCGGACATGGGGCAACTCCTGGTATAGCTTGGGGTATGACAGAGCATACTCTCAAGTGCGCCGGCGAGCCAGAAAAAAGAAGCCGCCGTGTCGCCGCCCTCCTCCCAAAGTTTTTTTGTTCAGGGAACCAGCGGCGCCAGCTCCAGCCCGGTAGCCAAGTCCAGCCCGCACATCAGGTTGGCGTTGGCCAGGGCCTGGCCGGAAGCGCCGCGGCAGAGGTTGTCGATGGCGCTCAGGATGATCAGCCGTCCGGTGCGGGCGTCCGGCACCAGAGCCAGATCGCAGAACATGGTGCCGCGCACGTTACGCAGCTCGGGGAATGTGCCTGGGGGAAGCACCCGCACGAAACGGTGCGGGGCGTAGGCTTCCTCGTATAAGGCCTGAATGTCCGCGCCGGAAATACTTTTGTCCAGCCGGGTGTAGATGGTGGACAAAATGCCCCGGTTGATGGGCAAGAGGTGCGGGTTGAAGGAAACGGTGAGCGACGTTCCGGCAATGGCCGAGAGCTCCTGCTCGATTTCCGGGGTGTGCCGGTGGTTCGGCAGGCCGTAAGCCCGGAAGCTGTCGTAAACTTCACAGAACAGGCTCCCCGGCGCGGCCTTGCGCCCGGCCCCGGTCGTGCCGGACTTGGCGTCGATGACGATGTCCCCGGTTTTGACCAGCTTGTTCTTCAGGGCCGGGTAAAGGCCCAGAATGCTGGCTGTGGGGTAGCAGCCGGGGTTGGCCACCAGCGAGGCGCGCTTCACCTGCTCGGCGTAAAGCTCGGGCAGGCCGTAAACGGCTTCG
This sequence comes from Deltaproteobacteria bacterium, assembly GCA_031264465.1. Lineage (GTDB taxonomy): Bacteria > Desulfobacterota > Desulfovibrionia > Desulfovibrionales > Desulfovibrionaceae > WRHT01. The sequence continues at coordinate 1,533 of JAISDX010000170.1, forward strand.
GTCAGGCAGTCGCGCCGGGTATGTTTCTGGTACCAGGATTCATACACATGCACGTCGCGCAGGCGAAAGTCGGCCGACAGGTCCACCACCTTGACGCCGCGCTGCCGCAACTCGCCGGCCATTTCCATGGCCGCGCCGTGCGGCACCGCCAGAAAGACCAAATCGCAGCCGGCGGCCAAATCGTCCGGTTCGGGCTGGCTGATAACCAGCCGGCCCAGCTCGTAACCGCGCAGAAAGGGGTAAAGCTCTTGCAGTTCCTTGCCGGCGTCGGCGCGGGAAGTGACTTTGGTCAGCTTGATCCGCGGATGGTTCACGATCAGGCGCGAAAGCTCCATGCCGGTGTAGCCGGTCACACCGACCAGCCCTGCCCTGCTGCTCATTTTATTCCTGCCTCGCTAGGCTTGAGAAAGGTTATTTCACCCATTATTTCGACACTTACTTCGCCAATTATTTAGCTTTGATGACGTACTTCAGCCGCAGTTCGTAAAGAATGCCTTCCAGCAGGCGGGTTTCTTCCGGATCCAGGCCGTTTTTGATCTTGTCCTGCAGCATGCAGACGATGTCAATGGAATGCTTGGCCAGCTCCAGGTTGAGTTCGCTCTTGCCGGTGGTCGGGTCCGGCACTTCCCCCAGTTGCACCAGGGCGCTGGAAGCCAGCGAGAGCAGGAAGGTGGAAAAATCGACCTGCGGCAAGGTCAGGCCGGCGCGCTTTTCCGTGGCCTGGTCTTCGGACGCGGAAGCGGCGCCGGGGTCGCGGCCGTCCTGCTTTTGTTCGCCGCCGGGGGCGGTATCGAGATCTTGTTCACTCATGCAAAAATCCTCCTAAGACGCCACATAACCATTATTCCAGGCTTGCCAATAGGCGGCGAGGGCCTGTTCCAGGTAATTGTCAGTATTCACCGCAATGCCCGCTTCCCGGCAGGCCTCGGCCAGGGCGTGCAGCCCGGCCGCCAGGTCGGCCCAGTCCACCCAGCCCATGTGGCCGATGCGGATAATCAGGTCTTTGGCGTCGCCCTGCCCGGCCGCCATGATCACGTTGAACTTTCTGGCCGCTATTCCCAGCACGGCCGACGACTTGACCCCGGCCGGCAGGCGCAGGCTGGTCAGCCCCCAGGCCGGATGGTCGGGCGCGAACAGCTCCAGCCCCAGCGCCCGTACCCCGGCCCGGGCCATGCAGGTCAGCGCCCACTGCTTGCGGAAAATATTTTCCAGGCCCTCTTCCATAAAAATCGAAAGACTCTCGTTGAGCGCCACCAGAAGCCCGATGGCCGGGGTAAAGCAGGTCTGACCCTTACGGATGTTGTCGCGCTCCGCCGCCAGGTTGAAATAAAAATTGCCGCTCTCCACGCTCCCGGCCTTGGCCCAGGCCCGCTCCGACAGGGCCAGGAAAGCCAAACCGGGCGGCAGCATCAGCCCTTTTTGCGAGCCGGTGAGCAGGCAGTCCAGACCCCACTCGTCCATGGGGCAAGGGGTGATGCCCAGTCCGGAAATACCGTCCACCACGAGTAAGGCCGGCGTCTTCCTGATAATCTCGGCCAGCTCGCGCACCGGATGCTGCACGCCGGTGGAAGTTTCCGACAACTGCACGAACACGCCGGCGATGTTCGGGTCGGCCGCCAGGGCCGCCGCCACCTCCGCCGGATTTACGGCGCGCCCTTCCGGCACTGCCAGCACCCGGACCTCAAGGCCGCGCGCCCGGGCTATTTCCGTCCAGCGCTCGCCAAATTTGCCGCCCTGAATGACCAGCACGGTCTCGCCGGGCGCGAACAGTCCCTGCAGGGCCGCCACCATGGCCCCGGTGCCGGAAGCGGTCAGGGCGAGCACTTCCCCTTCCGTGCCGAACAGGTGGCGGAGCTTTTGCTGCACCTCGCCCATAATCGCCTTGAACTCGGGTTTGCGGTGGTGGATCATGTCCCGGGCCAAGGCCAAGCGCACCCGCTCCGGCAAGGACGTGGGGCCGGGGGTGAGCAGACGCATCTTGTCAAGCATGAAAAATCCTTCAGTTCAATATGATGATAGCGCAGGCTATACCCTGAACCGTAAAACCGTCAAGGGTCTGCCGCGCCTGCAACAATTCCAATTATGGCTTTTTTAACGTGTTTGAGAAGCTTTTCCAGGCCGCAAAACGAGCGCGGCGCCAGGGCGACGCATATATGGCCCCGCCCGGCTTTCCTGAACCGACAACAAAGGCCACTGGAAAACCATCGGCCGCCACAGCCAAGGCGTCCGCCCCCAAACCGTCAGAACCGCCAGAGCCAAAAATATTGACACACTAATCTTTTTTATGTCAATAAATCTCAAAGACTTTGCAAATACGCTTTGGACCGGGAAGTGTCGTTCCAGGTTTTAAAGGTGTCCGGGGCGACCGCACGAGTAAGGCCCCGAACTGGGGCAAGTGCAGGCATTTTCCAACCCATACAGCCGGCAACGCAACACATTGAGGAGCTTGCACATGTCAAAAAAATCCATCGGCGCGCACCCGTATCTGTACCCTGGACCAATCATGCTTGTGGGGACCTACGACAGCAACGGAAAACCTAATATCGCCGCCATCGCCTGGGCCGGCGTCTGTAATGCCGAACCCGTACTGGTGGGTCTGGCCGTGCGTCCGTCCAGGTATACGCACAGCGCCATTGTTGCCCGCAAGGCCTTTACTGTTTCCTTTCCCACCCAGGACATGGTTGCGGCTACGGACTTTGCGGGCCTTGCCTCCGGACGGAATATCGACAAATTCACAAGGGCGGGACTGACTCCTGCTGCGTCGGAAGTGGTGGATGCCCCTTATGTGGCTGAGTGCCCGGTGATCCTTGAATGCTCTTTGCATCAACAGATTGAATTTCCTTCACATACATACTTTATTGGTGAAGTACGCGACATCAAGGCCGACCAGTCATGCCTGTCCGCCTCCGGCAAGTATCCTGACATGATGAAGTTTATGCCCATGGCCTATGACAATGG
>JAISDX010000171.1 GCA_031264465.1 Deltaproteobacteria bacterium
GTTTCCTGACAAGCCCTGTTCTGGCAATCGAGTTCCGGGCGGAGCGAATTGTATCAAGACATACATGAGCTTCGCACGGGACGAGCCTGACGCGGCCAGAGGGCGAAAATCCTATTTTAGAAACAACCCCTGGCGGTCAAGCGCAGAGATTACGCAACTCGGCCAGCACTTCCCGGAGCGGGCGCGCGGCGTCCAGCACCTGGTGCGCTGCCGCCAGATACAGCGCGCGCCGCGCCGCCAGCCCGGCGCGCGCTTCATCCAGAAGGCTTTGCTTTCCGCCACCCAGGGCCGGGCGCTGCGCCGCTTCCGGCGCGGCCGCCAGCCGGGCGGCCAGCACTTCCGGCGGCGCGTCCAGAAACACGACCAGGCCGTGGCGGCGCAGCAGTTCCCGGTTGGCCGGGTCCAGGATCAGGCCGCCCCCGGTCGCCACGACTCCCGCCAGGGAACGGCCGGCGCCGGCAAGGCCGGGCGCCAGGGAACGCAGCGCCGCGCTTTCCCGCCGGCGGAATCCCGCCCAGCCTTCGCGCTCCACTATTTGCGCCACGCACAGGCCGGCGCGCTCCCGCACCAGGCTGTCGGTGTCGAAAAAAGGCAGCCCCAGTCCTTGGGCCAGGGCGCGGCCGCAGGTGGTCTTGCCGGCGGCCCGGGCGCCGATCAGGAAAAGCAGGGACGGCCCCCCGTCCGGACGGCCCGGACCGTCCGGATCGGTTTCCATTGCGGCGGCCGGGCTTTTGGCGTAAATTTCCATTTTATACTTCCTAAAGGAAAGGCTGCTTAATCATGTCGCAAAGCAACGGAAAAAAATCCTTGAGCGCCCTTATTCCCCTGGCGGCGCTGGTTGTCCTGGGAATAATTCTGTTCGTATACCTAAAGAACGTCAACAACAACCTGGTAATACAGGAAGAGCGGGTAAAAACCGCCTGGAGCCAGGTGGAAAACCAGTACCAGCGCCGCCTGGACCTCATCCCCAACCTGGTGCGCGCCGTGCAGGCTTACGCCGGGCACGAGCGCGAAACCCTGCAAGCCGTTATCGAAGCCAGGGCCAGGGCCACCCGGGCGAGCCTGAACGCGGACGACCTGAACCCGACCGCCCTGCAAGCTTTCCAGGCCGCGCAGGACGGCCTGGGCGGCGCCCTGGCCCGCTTGCTGGTCACGCTGGAGCGCTACCCCGACCTCAAAGCCAGCGAACAGTTCTCGACGCTTCAGGTCCAGCTGGAAGGCACGGAAAACCGCATTGCCGTGGAGCGCATGCGCTTCAACGAGAGCGCCCGCGACTACAACACCGCGCTCCGCGCTTTCCCGGCCAACATCGTGGCCAGCCTGTTCGGTTTTGCGCAGTACCCGTACTTCAAGGCCGCCGCGGGCGCCGACCGGGCGCCGCAGGTTGATTTTTCCCAATAAGGAACCCGCGTTATGCCGAACACGCGCCCCGCTCTTGCGGCCTTGTTGCCGCTGCTTTTCCTGATGCTCCTGGCTTGCCCCCGCCCGGGGGAAGCGGCCACCCGCCTCAACGTGCAGGACGTGCCCAACGTCCAGGCCCTGGACGGAGGCCAGTACGTCAGCGACCCGGACAAGCTGATCGACCCGGCGGATCTGGCCGCCATGAACCTGGCCATTGCCGGGCTGCGTGCCGCTACCGGCGTGGAAGTGGCCGTGGCGGTCCTGAAGGATATCGGCGACAACGACAGCCGCCGGTTCGCCAACGAACTGTTCAAACACTGGGGCGTCGGCTCGCGGGAGCGCGACGACGGGCTTCTGATCCTGCTGGTGACCGAACCGCCGCAACGCTCCGTGGTGTTTGAAACCGGCTACGGGCTGGAAGGCGCGCTGCCGGACGCGGCCTGCTACCGCTTGCAGCAGCGCTACATGCTGCCGGACCTGCGGGAAAACCGCTACAGCCAGGGTCTGCGTAAAGGCGTGGAAGCAACTGTGCGCCATCTGGAGGATGCGGCGGCCAATGGTGAATTGACGCGCCGGACGGACGGCCCCCCCGGCGGAAGCGATGTCGGAAGCCTTGGGCGCGGCCCGGCCCCGCGCCAGACCGGAGGGCAAGCCGGAGAGCCGGACGGTATCGGCGGCAGCCTGGCGCTGTTCGCGATCCTCTTCCTGTTCGTCTTCTGGCGGGCCTTCGCCAGCCACCTGAAAAAATGCCCGCGCTGCGGGCAGCGGCAGTTGCGCCGCCAGGGTTCCCGGGTGACCGTCCCGGCCACCCGCCGCACCCCGGGGCAAAAGCAGACGCGCTACCAGTGCGCCAAGTGCGGCTACGCGGAAGAACGCACCCTGCGCATCCCGCCCCTGGGCTCCGGCGGCGGCGGTTCGGGCGGAAGTTTTGGCGGAGGTTTTGGCGGCGGGGGCCGCTCGGGTGGAGGTTTTGGCGGTGGAGGCCGCTCGGGCGGCAGATCCGGCGGAGGTTTTGGCGGCGGCAGATCCGGCGGCGGCGGAGCGCGCAGCGGGTTTTAGGGCACATACTCAAGCTTCGCCGGGAGGGGCCTGACGCGGCCAGGAAGCACAAAGACCATTAAAAGCCCGGCCAGAGCGAACTCCGGCCGGGCTTTTTTTATTGGCGCTGTCTTAATTAGATGGCGCCGAGGTCAATCATGGCGCTGGCGACTTTCTTGAAGCCGGCGATGTTGGCGCCCATTACCAGGTTGGTCGGGTCGCCGAATTCCTTGGCGGTTTCAGCGGCGGCGGTGTAGATGTCCTTCATGATGCCGTGGAGCTTCTTGTCCACTTCGTCAAAGGTCCACTTCACCATGCTGGCGTTCTGGGCCATTTCCAGTTGGCTGGTGGCCACGCCGCCGGCGTTGGAGGCCTTGCCGGGGGAGTAGCAGATTTTCGCCTTCAGGAAGGCTTCCATGGCGGCTTCGTCGCAGGGCATGTTGGCGCATTCGCACACGCACTGGCAGCCGTTCTTCAACAGGGCGGCGGCGTCGGCGCCGTTCAGTTCATTCTGGGTAGCGGCCGGGAAGGCCACGTCGCAGGGAACGTCCCAAATGCCGTTGCGGCCCTTGGGATAGCTGTCGGCGGCAACGTACTTGGCGCTGGGGCGCAGTTCCTGGTAGCGGGTCAGGCGGGCGCGTTCCACTTCCTTGACCTGCTTCAGAATTTTAACGTCAACGCCGGCTTCGTCGTAGATGTAGCCCTTGGAGTCGGAGCAGGTAATCGGCTTGGCGCCGATCTGGTGCAGTTTTTCAATGGCGTAGATGGCCACGTTGCCGGAGCCGGAAACCACGCATTTTTTGCCTTCCAGGGTTTTGCCCACGCCTTCCATCATGTTCTGGGCGAAGTAGACGGCGCCGTAGCCGGTGGCCTGGGTGCGGGCCAGGGAGCCGCCCCAGACAACGCCCTTGCCGGTGAGCACGCCGTCATGCAGGGAGGTGATGCGCTTGTACTGGCCGACCATGAAACCGATTTCGCGGCCGCCCACGCCGATGTCGCCGGCGGGCACGTCCATGGTGGGTCCGACATATTTGAAGAGCTCGGTCATGAGCGTTTGGCAGAAACGCATAACTTCGGCGTCAGACTTGCCTTTGGGGTCGAAGTCGGAGCCGCCCTTGGCGCCGCCGATGGCAAGGCCGGTGAGGCTGTTCTTGAAAGTCTGTTCAAAGCCCAGGAACTTGAGCACGCTCAGGTTCACGCTGGGGTGGAAGCGCATGCCGCCCTTGTAGGGGCCGAGGGCTTCGTTGAACTGCACGCGCCAGGCGCGGTTGACCTGCACCTGGTTCTTGTCGTCCAGCCAGGTCACGCGGAAATTGATGGAGCGGTCCGGTTCGACCATGCGTTCAAGGATGCCGTGCTTTTCATATTTGGGATCTTTGTCAACCAGCGGAGCGATGGTGAGCAGGACTTCCCGGGCAGCCTGGAGGAATTCGGGCTCGCCGGCCTTGATGACGCTGAGGCGATCCATGACGCGCTGTGCATAAGACATAAGGTAAAACCTCCGAAGTTTGCGCGCCAAATAGCCTGGCGCGCGTTTTTAGTAGTAAGTGACTCTATACGGTAGCAATAAAAACATATCGAAAATCGGAAATTTTCAATTCCTCGCGTTCTATAGCACGATTGAATTATTTTTCAATTCCTATTTTAAAAATCCCGCCGGGGTTTTATATTTTCCTTGAAGCATAACATCATGAAATAGTTTTATGTTTTTACGCAAGGCGCCTTTGGCGCCGGCCAGGCCCGCGCGGGGCGGCCAGCCATAAACCCTTGCCGTCAGCGCAAATTAGGCGGCCGGGTATTTTTTGTGAAAAAAATTACAAGGGGCAAGGCCGCCCCGGGCTACGCCCGGAACCCGCTTGCCGGAGCAGGGCCTGCCGGGAAACAAAAAACCTCATTAAGCGGCGTTTCCTTAAAATCGGCAGCGCGCCGGCGCATTTACTATTTCGGCAATTTATGGCATAGCTTACACTTGGCACGCGCGGCCTTGGCCGCTTGCATTCAGCGTGATAACCCAATGGCGGCGTATGGATATAATGAAACGATTGCCCGGCGCGGCGGCGGCGTTGATATTGGCCGTGTTTTCCCTGAATCTGCTCTGGTCCGGGCCCGCCCCGGCCGCTTCGGAGAGAAGCCTGGTCACGGAAATAGTCCGCGAAGACAGCGTGGCCGAGGCTTTTGCCGAAGTGCCGGCCGGCCGGGAAATGGACGAGCTTCTGGTCGAAGCCCTGCCGGACAACCGGCCGGCCACGCTCTCCGAAGTGATCAAGCGCAACCCGCTCATCGCCTTTATGCTGCTGGCCGGCGTCGTCGGGGCGGCCATGCTCTCGCTTTTGGCCGTTCTCTGGTACCGGAGCAGAACTCTGCGCCGGGTGCGCGAGCAGCTCTACATCGACCAGCTCACCGGCAAATGGTCCGCGCACCGCTTCCGCAAAGAAGCCGAACATCTGCTGAAAACCAGCCCGGGCAGGCCTTTTGCCGTCATTTACCTGGATATCAATTCCCTCAAATATATCAACGACGTCTACGGTTACGCGGCCGGCGACCGCACCCTAAAATCCGTGGCCGATTACCTGGTCAGGAACCTCAGGCCCGGCGAAATAGCCGCCCGCATCATGGCCGACCATTTCGCCCTCCTGCTGCGCGACTGGAGCGAACAGACCCAGTCGCGCCTGCAGTATATCCTGCACGACGTCAGGCATATTGAACAGATCCAGCAATTCCAGATTTCCACCAGCGCCGGCGTCTACGTGCGCAGCGGCTGGGAAATGGATATCTCCGCCATGCTGGACAAGGCCAACTACGCGCGCGGCGCGGCCAAGCGCGGCCTGGCCGACGTGGCCGTGCTTTACGACGAAAGCATCCGCGAAGGCATCCGGGCGGAGAAGGAAATTGAAAACGTCATGCTGGCCGCGCTCCGGCGCGGCGAGTTCGAGCCCTATTTCCAGCCCAAAGTGGACATGTTCACCGGGCGCATGGTCGGGGCCGAGGCCCTGGTACGCTGGCTCCATCCGGACAAGGGGTTGATCCCGCCGCAGCAGTTCATCCCGCTCTTCGAGAAAAACGGCTTTATCGTGGACCTGGACCTTTACATCTGCGAGCAGGTCTGCCACCTGCTGCAGCGCTGGCAAACCAAGTTCAGCAACCTCAAGCCCATATCCTGCAATTTTTCGCGCCTGCATATCCGCAACAGCCAGTTCCAGAACAGTCTGGAAACCATCGCGGCCCTCTACAACGTGCCGCCGCACATCCTGGAGCTGGAAATCACCGAAAGCGTGGCCATGGAAAACATCGAAACCCTGGTGGCCCTGATGTTCAACCTGCAGAAAAACGGCTTCCGCATCACCATTGACGACTTCGGGTCCGGCTATTCCTCGCTGGGGCTCCTGCAAAAGCTCCCGGCCAATACCCTGAAACTGGACAAGAGCTTTGTGGAAGACATCGTCAACCACCGCGACCAGGTTATCGTTAAAGGCGTGGTGGACATAGCGCAGAAGCTGAACATGGACGTGGTCTGCGAAGGCATAGAAACTTACGAGCAGGCCGAATTTCTGCAATCGGTGAACTGCCGCATCGCCCAAGGCTACTACTACTCCCGCCCCTTGCGCACCCATGATTTCGAGAAATTTATGGAAGCCACTCTCTAAAGCGCTTCACGCTTCAAATGCTCTGAAAATATAATATTTACTTGCCTAAAACGGCCTCGTTGCTTAATTTACTTACAGAATTCCCTGGCTAAATCATACTGTACGCAATTTCACCGGGTTACCCAGAGTATCAACCAGCATGCCGCAAAAAAGCCACCTCAGTTCTTCCTCGCAAAAGCCGCGCTTTACTCCAAACAAAAACCAACTGGTCCCGCTGCTGGCCCTGCTTCTGCTGCTGGGCGGCGGACTGGCCTTCCTGAAATACGGCCCGCTTGGGGCGGACGAAAGCGGGACGGAGTATTCCTACGAGGAAGAACTGCAACTGCTGGAAGCCGACGCCCGCGCCGCCTGCGAGGAAGCCGGGGCTCTGGTTCTGAACCTGGAGGCCGAAGAAGCCGAACCGGTTGTCATCCAGGCCGAGGTCAGCCGGGGCGACACGGTCAGCAAAATTTTGGAAGCCTGGCTCACCGGCGCTGAAATCCACGCCCTTGCCGCCTCCTGCAAGAGCGTGTTCCCGCTTCACCGCATCCGCCAGGGTCAGCCCTATACCGTGCACACCCGGGATGAAAAACTCATCCGCTTCGAATATGAAATCGACAGCGAAAGCAAGCTGGTGGTCAGCCGCGGCGACGAAGGTTTTGTGGCCGAACGCGAAGAGATTGAGTACAACATCGTTCTGCACCGGGTGGACGGCGTTATCGCCAGCAACCTGTTCAACGCCATGGTCGAATGCGGCGAAACCGCCGCTCTGGCCATGGCCCTGGCCGACGTTTTCGCCTGGGAAATCAATTTTATCCAGGACCTGCGGGTGGACGACTCTTTCACCCTGCTGGTGGAAAAGCGCTACCGCGACGGCGAATTCAAGGGCTACGGGCGCCTCCTGGCCGCCTATTTCACTAACCAGGGTTCCAGGTACGAAACTTTTCTGTTTACCGACGACGCCGGACACAGCCTGTATTTCAACGCCGAGGGAGAAAGCCTGCGCCGCGCCTTCCTCAAGGCGCCGCTGGCCTTCAACCGCATCAGCTCCGGCTTCAGCCACCGCCGGCTGCACCCGGTCCTGAAGGACTGGCGCGCCCACCCGGCCATCGACTACGCCGCCCCTGCCGGCACGCCGGTCAAAAGCGTGGGCCGGGGCGTGATCACGTTCAAAGGCTTCAACAAAGGGGCCGGCAACTACGTGGCCGTCAAGCACATGAACGGCTACGAAACCATGTACCTGCACCTTTCCCGCTTTGCCGGCGGCATTCAGAAAGGCGCCCAGGTAAAGCAGGGCCAGGTTGTCGGCTACGTCGGGCAAACCGGTTACGCCACCGGGCCGCACCTGGATTTCCGCATGAAACGCAACGGCGCCTACGTTAACCCGCTACGTGAGCTTACGCCGCGCGACCAACCGGTTAACCAGCGGGAAATGCCCCGCTTCCTGGCCACGCAGGAACTTTGCCGCGACTTTTTGGAAGATCGGCGCAACCTCGCCGAATACTCCCGTTCCATGCCCGAGCTCAAGGCCGCCACGGCCGCGCAAGCTCCTTCCTGAACCTGACGGCGGTACGACAACATGCGGGAAACGGAAATTCTTCACGGCAGTGGCGAACTAGGCAAAAGCCGTTCGCAAAAAAAACGGGAAAGCAGCGCGTTGCAGGAGCTGGGCGAAAAGCTGGCCAAGCTTGGACCGGCCAGGCTGGAAAAATACCCCCTGCCGCCGGAGCTCAAACAGGCCATCCTGACCTGGAAAAACAGCAATAAAAAAGACGAGGCCGCGCGCCGGCAAATGCAGTACATCGGGCGGCTCATGCGTGAGCGGGACGAAGAATGGCTGGAGGAAATCCGGCTCCGCCTGCGGGAAGACCCGCTTTGAACCCGGCCGCCCGTGCCGGGCGGTTCAGTTTGCCGACAAACCCGCTTGCAGCGGGATTTGTAAAGGCACGCTCACTCCGGCCGCTTAACGGCGGCAATGAATGCCGCCTGAGTGGCGGACGGCCTTTTATCTGGGGGCTGGCGCGGCAAGTTCCAGAAAAATGGCCCCGCTTTTGGCGTCCCGCCCGGCGCCGGCCTTGACGGCCGCAACTTTCGCGCCGGAAGGAATGTGCCCGGCCCCGCGCAGCAGGCCCAACCCTTCGCCGGTGCAAACATAGCGGGCGGAACCGCCCGGCAGACGAATCGGCTCTGAAATCACTCTGGCCTCCAGGCCGCTCCCGCCTGTTTTGTCGGCTTCGCCCCCGGGCGCGCCGCCCGGCTTGCGCAGCAATACAAAAGACAAATTCAGGCGTTCCTTGCGCAAATCCGCCGCCGTGCTGAGCTTGAGCAGCTCCGGCGTCGCTCCGTCAATGCCGTGCCCGAAGTGGCACCAGCCGGTGGGGCCGGGCGGGCCGGGCGGTATTTTGTCCCGGCCCTCGAGGTGACGCAGAAAAGGGCAAGCGGTCTGGTGCGGGCAGGGCGACAGGGCGGCGTAGCCTTCTTCCAGGGCCAGCTTGCGCATGAGTTGCACCAGTTTGCCGCCCAGGCGGGTGCCCGGCTCCAGCAAAAAAATTCCGCCGCCGGGCTCCAGAGCCCGGTTAAAGCTCGCAAAAAGCTCGCTCAACCGATCTTCCAGGCTTTGCTGCCGGGGCGTCGGGAGTTCGTTCAGCACGTTCAGGGCGGTAATCAGGTTAACACGGCTGCCGGCCTTGCGCAGCGCCTGCTCCAGCGGCGCCCGCAGCAAATTCAGCCGCCAGGGTCCCTGTTCCGGCCCGGCGCCTGCTCCAGGGTCCGGCCCGACCGATGCATTGGCCTCCGGCCCGGCTTCCGGCGCCAGCAGGCGGCGCAGGATGTCCCGCCCCACCTGCAGCGGGTGCGTGGCCTGGTCCGAACAGGTGACTTCAAGCGGCAGGGCATGCAGTTCCGGCCGAGCCAGCCAGAGCCCCAGGGGCAGGGTCAGCGGACCCGCGCCCAGGTCCAGTATTTTGTCGCCCGGGCTGAAGCGCAGCGGCAGCGACGGCAAAAGCCAGCTCAGGCGCACCAGGTTCCAGGGCAGGAAATAATGCAGATAAGCACCCAGGAGGCGGGGCGAAGCCCAGTAGGCGCGCTTTTGGTCGCGCTCGCTGGTGAGCAGGCGGGAAAGGTCGCGCACGGCGTAAGGCAGGTCGGCCCGGTGCTGTTTTTTTTGCGGAAAGGCCGC
>JAISDX010000049.1 GCA_031264465.1 Deltaproteobacteria bacterium
TTGCCGGGCGTTCCGCTGCGGCTGCTCTGGCCGGCCGGGCGCTACTGGCTGGTGGAAGCCCGGGAAAAACGCGCCCTGTTCCTGCAGAATGTTCTGGCGGCCTGCCCCCTGCCCGGGACCGGGGTTTGGCGGGGGCGGGCGGAAAATTTCATGAATTCGGGCGCCGCTGAGGGGCGCCGCCCGGCCGACCTGTTGATCAGCCGGGCCTTCCTGCCCTGGCCTCAGCTTCTGGAGCTGGCGCGCGGGAAGCTGGCGCCGGGCGGCCTGGTGGTGTGCCTGACCCTGGAGGAACCGCCGGCCGAACTGCCGGCGGATCTGGCCGCGCACTGGCGGCTGCTGCGCGCGCATCGCTACAGTCCTTCAAGGCAACGGCCGGAGCAAATCCGCCAGTTCTGGGCTTTCGAACAAGCGCGGACGCACGGACGCGCCAACTAACTATTATATTGACGTTGCTTGCGCCGGTGACGTAATACTCTCTGCAAGAGATCAATTTTCGGACGAGCCGGATCGGCCCCGCGCTTTCCGCCCGTATGTTTTCAGTAAAAACCGCAGGGATGATTCATGCAGAAAAAACGCATCATGGTGGATATGTCCGCTACGCTGCTGCATCACGGCCATGTGCGCCTCCTGAAGCAGGCCGCGCGACTGGGCGGCGTGGTGGTCGCCCTGACCACGGACGACGAAGTCGAAAAAACCAAAGGCTACAAACCCGAACTTGATTTCGCCGCGCGCAAGGAAATTTTGGAAAGCATCCGCTACGTGGACGAGGTTGTCCCCTGCCCCTGGCTGATCGACGACGAATTCCTCCAGCGGCACAACTGCGATCTCCTGCTGCACGGCGACGACAACAGCAACCATATCCCGCCGGAAAAACTGGTCATCTTGCCGCGAACCCAAGGCATCAGCAGTTCCAGCATCCGGGAGCGGGTATTGAACAGCCTTATTGCCTTGAACTTGAACAACAAGCCCAACAACAGCTCTGATGTAATCGCAAGACTGCTGATTGAAACCATCAAAAAAGAATTCCGCCTGGAGTAATTATGCCGCGCCCCCCTCGCCTTGCCAAATGGTTGAAACGGCTGGCGGCCTTTGCCGCCATCTCGGCTTTTTCAGTGTTCGGACCGCTTGCCGCCAGCGCCGAAACCAGGTTGACGGTGTACACCAATATAGAGCCGGAACTGCTCGGCCTGTACGCCCAGGCCTTTTCCGAAAAAAATCCGGACATTACCATAGTCTGGGTGCGCGATTCCGCCGGTCCTATTGCCGCCCGCCTCCTGGCGGAAAAAGACGCGCCCAAGGCTGACGTTATTTTCGGGCTGGCCGTATCGGCGTTGCTTCCCCTGGAAAAATACGGCATTCTGGAAGCCTACGCGCCGCAGGGCCTTGATGAATTAAAGCCGGAAATGTACGACAACAGACCGGAACCGTTCTGGATCGGCACCAACGGCTGGGGGTCCGGCATTTGCGTGAACACCAGGGTGCTGGCCGCCAAAGGTCTGCCCATGCCCCAAAGTCTCCGGGATCTGACAGATCCCGTATACCAGGGACAGATCGTGGCCCCAAGCCCGGTTTCTTCCAGCACCGCCTATACCGATGTGGCCACCTGGCTCCTGCACATGGGCGAAAAAGCGGGTTGGGAGTTCATGGAAAAGCTGGATGACAACGTAAAAATGTATACGCATTCCGGTTGCAAGCCGGCTCAGATGGTCGCGCAAGGCGAATTCGCTCTCGGCATATCCGCCCCGGTTTGCGCCAAACCTTACCAGGCGCGCAAAGCGCCGCTGGTAGTGGTTATTCCCCAAGAGGGCACCGGCTGGGACTTGGAAGCCGCCGCCCTGGTCAAAGGCGGGAAAAACAGCGCCGCCGCCAAAAAACTTTTAGATTTCGCCACCTCAAGCGAAGTTGCGCGCATCGGGGCCGAGCACGGTTATATTCCGGCCCGGGCCGACGTGACCGGCCCGGAGATAGACGCGGCCCGCAACGGCCTGCTCCCTCTTGAACCTCTGAAGGTTGCGGCCATGCGCCAGATCGTATTGGAGGAATGGCGCAAAAGGTTTGACGCCGGGGAATAAGCATGGCTTATTTCGAGCTTGAAGATATCAGCAAACACTTTGCCGGAAATACCGCCCTAGGCGGTATTTCCCTTTCTTTTGACCAAGGAGAGTTTGTAACAATCCTTGGCCCGTCCGGCTGCGGCAAAACCACCCTTTTGAACATCATGGCCGGCATCCTCAAACCCGACCGGGGACGGCTCGTTCTGCAAGGCACGGACATCACCGCCCGGCCTCCGGAAAAACGCAATTTCGGCATGGTATTTCAGAACTATGCCCTGTTTCCCAACCTGAGCGTACGGCAGAACATCCGCTTCGGGCTGTTCAGGCTGCCCAGGCGCCTGGCGGCCGAGAAAGCCGAGCGCCTGATGGACCTGGTCAGGCTGGACGGCCTGGGCGCGCGTTACCCGAACGAACTTTCCGGCGGGCAACGCCAGCGCGCGGCTCTGGCCCGGGCTCTGGCCACCGACCCCGCCATTCTGCTGCTCGACGAGCCCCTCTCGGCCCTGGACGCGCAAGTGCGCATGGACCTCGGCCAGGAACTCCTGCGCCTGCAATGGCAGACGGGAATAACCACCATCATGGTCACGCATGATCAGCAGGAGGCGCTGGCTCTGGCCGACCGGGTGGTGTTGATGCACGAAGGCCGCGTGGTGCAGACGGGCACGCCACATGAACTTTACGACGCGCCGCTCGGGCCTTTTGCCGCCAATTTTATCGGACACATGAACACGCTGCGCCTGCCCGCACTGGAAAACGGCCGGAGCGTGGGCATCCGCTACGAGGACATACAGGTGGCCGTACCCTCCGAAAGAGCGCTCGGCAACCCGAACACCTGGGTGGGAAAAGTGGAGCAGGCGGCGCTGGTCGGTTCTTGCTACCGCCTGCGGATTCTGCTTAACGACTTCAGCACGCGGGTAACGGCCGACATAGCGCGCGCGGCCCTGTCGCCGCCGGAACGGCAACGCCTCTGCGGACGCGGCGCCTTGGTGGCCGTCAGCTTCCCCCAGAATAAGCTGTGGTTGTGGCCGGCATGAGGGCAAGAGCGCGTGGCGGATGGCCGGCCTTGGCGCCCGGCGCGGCTTTTTGCGCCATTTTGGCGGCGCTGTGCCTGTTTCTGCTCTGGCCGGTTCTGGCCCTGCTGGAAAAGAGTTTTTTTACAGCCGGCCAGTTTGCCGGCCTGGATTTTTTCCGGCAATTTATCGCGACGCCCGGGCTGCCCATCGCCTTGCGCAACACCCTGTGCACCGGCCTGGCGGTTACGGCGGCCACCTTGCCGCTCTCGTTCCTCCTGGCCTACGCCTTCACGAATACCCGCTTCAAGGGCCGCGGCCCCGGCCGCTCCCTAGCCCTGCTCCCGCTTTTTATTCCCTCTTTTTTGCCCGCCATCGGGCTGATTTACCTTTTCGGCGCGCAAGGGCTCGCCAGTTCGTTCCTGGGGGAAATCCCGCTCTACGGTCCCCTGGGAGTTTTCCTGGGCTGCCTGATCTTTTCGCTGCCGCATGCCCTGCTGCCACTGATAACTGCTCTGGAGGATATCGATCCCGCTTTGTACGTGGCGGCGCGCACTCTTGGCGCTGGCCCCTGGCGCCGTTTCTGGCGCATCACCCTGCCCGGCGCGCGCTACGGCCTGATCAGTTCAGGCATCGTCACTTTCGTGCTGAGCATCACCGATTTCGGCGTTCCGAAAGTGCTGGGGGGCGACTTTTCCATGCTTTCGACCGAAATTTTCAAGCAGATCATCGGCATGCAAAACTTCAACCTGGGGGCGACGGTAAGCCTGGTGCTGCTGCTGCCGTGCTTGCCGGCTTTCCTCATCGACAGGCTGGCGCGCCGCCGGCAGCGCTTCAAGCGGAGCGGGCAGTTCACCCTCCCGGCGGCCAGCGGAGCGCGGGACGCGGCTTTCACGGCGCTCGGCTGGTTTGCCCTGCTGTTGCCGGTGCTGGTGGTGGGCGTTGTGATTTGGGGTTCTTTCGTTACCTTCTGGCCGTATGAACTTGAACCGGGCCTGGCGAACTACGATTTCGGGCAAACCATCTACGGCCTGGCGCCCTTGGGCAGCAGCCTGCTGCTGGCCGGCTGCACCGCCCTGGGCGGCGTTGTCTTCATTTTTTGCGGCAGCTACCTGGCGGAGCGCTGTCACCTGCCCAGGTTCCTTAAAGCCTGTTACCGGCTTCTCGCCATGCTGCCGCTGGCCCTGCCGGGCACGGTGCTCGGGCTGGCCTATGTATTTGCCTTCAACAACCCGCACCCGCCCTGGCAAGCCTTTTACGGCACCATCCCCTTCCTGGCCTGTAATTGCGTGGTCCACTTCTACACGGTCTGCCATTTCACCTTTTCCGGCAGCCTGTCCCGCCTTGACCCGAATTATGAAAGCGCAGGCGCCTGCCTGGGCGCCTCGCGCCTGCGCACCTTCCGCTATGTTATCGTCCCCATGCAGAACAGGACTATCGCGGATGTCGCCTTCTATCTTTTCGTCAACGCCCTGACCACGGTTTCCGCCGTGATTTTCCTGTACGCTCCCGGCAGCCCGCCCGCTTCCGTGGCCATTTTGCAAATGCTTGATTCCGGCGCCCTGGCCCAGGCTTCGGCCATGGGTACGTTGCTTTTGCTGTCCGCCCTGCTCGCCTTGTTCTTCCGCCGCCTGCCCGGCCTTGTTTTAAAGCGCTTCAAGGGTGAGAGGTAACCCATGCTCGAATTGCCCTATTACGCTTTCATCGAACCGCTGGAATTCGCCATGCGCGAATTCCTGGCCTTTGCTCAGACGCTGACCGGCTCCTGGGGCTTCTCCCTGGTTTTGCTGAGTCTGGCGGTGAATACCGCGCTGCTTCCGCTTTACCACCTGGCCG
>JAISDX010000147.1 GCA_031264465.1 Deltaproteobacteria bacterium
GCGCGCTCAAGACGCCGCTGACCGTCAGCCAGGACCAGGCGCAGGCGTTGCGCAACGCCATGAAAGGACCTAACAACAGACCTGTGCAGCCGGTAAACGCCCGCCCTGTCCTGAACTAGAAATTTTCCGTTTTACGAATTTCTTTTATCAAGAGACTGAAACGCGTTCGACGACAGGCTCCTGGGCGCGGTTGCCCTGTGTTTCGGCTTTGGTTTTGTTGACAGCGGCCGATAAATATGTATTTTGGAGCACGCTTTTTCAAACGACAATACTGCTCTGCCCGGGCTGCAAGTCCCGGCGCGGCATGCCACACCCACCCGCAACCCCGAAAGAGTCTTTATGAAACTCCTGCTTTCCCTGGCTGTGCTCTGTCTCGTCCTGGCGTCGGCCGATGGCGCCCGCGGCGAAGGCTTTGCCGTTTACGAATGGAGCGCGCGCGGCCTGGCCCTGGGCGGCGCCGCCATGGCCCGCGCGCCAGACCCTTCCGCCATCGCCTCCAACCCGGCCGCCCTGGTTTACGTGCCCGGAACGCAGCTTCAGGCCGGGGCCAGCCTGATCATGCCGGTGGGCCGCATCGAGTTTGACGATTTCGGCCGCGAACGGGTGGCCGACGAATACTGGGTCATCCCGCACGGCTATTTCAGCCACCAGGTTACGGAAAATTTCTCCTTGGGCATCGGCGAGTACACCCGCTTCGCTCTGGGGCTGGATTATCCAAAAAACTGGCCGGGCCGCTACAACATCCATAACGTCGAGGTGCAAAGCGTTTCGGTTACCCCGGTGGCCGCCCTGAAGCTTACCGACAAATTGTCCGTGGGCCTGGGGCTGGAAGTGATGTACCTGGACGCGATCATCAAAAAGGCTGAGTCCACCAAAACAAAGGACCATCCCGCCGGCTACGGCGACGCCTGGGTGAACCTGAACGGCGACAGTTTCGGCTTTGGCGGCAATTTTTCGCTGCACTACAAGCTGGACGAGGAATGGTCTTTCGGCGCCATTTACCGCAGCGCCGTGCAGCACAAGGTGGAGGGCGACAGCAAGGTGGAAATGCCGGCGGCTTTGGGCGGCGGCACCCAGAAGCAGGATCTCCACGCCAACTTCACCATGCCGGAATCCGTAAGCGCCGCCGTGGCCTGGAGCCCCACGCCGGATCTTTCCTTCGAGCTCATGGCCACCTGGACGCGCTGGAGCCGCTTCCGCTACCTGAATCTTCATTTTGAAGACGGCAGCACCGCCTATATGACCGAGCACTGGAAAGACGCCTGGCGCTTCGGCCTGGGGGTGGAATACAGCGCCGCCGACTGGCTCGATTTGCGGGCGGGCTATGTCTGGGACCAGTGCCCGGTGACCGAGCGCTACGAAAATTACATGATCCCCACGGCCAATCGCCAGATAGTCAGCATTGGCACCGGCCTGAAGTGGGACGACTGGACGCTGGACCTCGCCTACGCCTTCCTCTGGGCTCATGCCCGCAGCTACGACGACCGCCCGCAGGACGGGGTGTTCAGCTCCAAGACCTACGACACCCGCTCGCACATCGTTT
The DNA here is from genome assembly GCA_031264465.1 of Deltaproteobacteria bacterium. Lineage (GTDB taxonomy): Bacteria > Desulfobacterota > Desulfovibrionia > Desulfovibrionales > Desulfovibrionaceae > WRHT01. Next base: position 1,544 of record JAISDX010000147.1, read on the forward strand.
CCATGACCCTTGGCTATAAATTTTAGCGCCGCGGGCTAATCCGGGGATATTTGCGGGGGTATCGAATTGGTATTTATAAAATTATTTGTTTGATTGCGCTATGTTAAATTGACAATATTACTTCCTACCTTGTCATAAGATAATAAAATCGCTCTGTTACAGCAATGTGGCCGGGCGGTTTTTGTTATGGGCAAGCCCGGAGCGGCAGGCGTGTTCCGCGCGGTTAAATAATATTTTAAAATTTCTGGCCGCCAAGCGACAAGATTACGGATTCTGAAATATCCTTATGCGATGCTGCGGTTGAATTCGGCAAGTTGACCCGACCGCCTTCAGGCGCATAGTAAAGACATCAACTATTATACCAGGAGCCCCCAATGTCGCGAAAGACCAATTTGGACGCCACCGCCACAACCCGGACGCTGCTGTTGTACACCCAGCTTTTATTTTCCGGCCGGCGCTACTATCTGGCGGACCTCACCCGGCAGTTCGGCTGTTCCAAGCCGACGATCATGCGCATGATGCAAGCCATTGAAGGTTCGGGCGTGGCGGAAATTGCCAGCGGCCTGGAGAAAAAACGGCGCTGGTACCAGTTGAAGCGCCTGCCCGGCTCGCCGCATATCGGCTTGAGCCAGGAGGAAGTGGAACAACTGGCTCTTTGCCGCGATCTTCTGGAGCGGCTGCTTCCCAGGGGCATTGAACAGGCCATTTCCGATGGTTTGTCGAAAATATCCACGCTGATGTCAGGCGCGGAGAACCGGGCCGAGGCGACAGCCGTGAAAGGCGGGCGCGTCCCCTGGGGCCGGGTTTGCGACAACGGCTTTCAAGATTGCCTGGAAGCCCTTTTGAAAGCCATACCAAGCCGGACGGTCTGCGAAGTGGTTTACCGCGACCTGGAATACCGTTTTCCGGATCGGCCGCGGCAGCCGGTAAAGTATAATTTCGTGCCCTGCCGCCTGGTCACGGAGAATGACACGCTGAATGTCGAGGGCTGGAAGGTCAATACCGGGAACGGGCTTGCAACCGAGCACCCGATCACTTTTTCGCTGCACCGCATCCTCTCTTGCCTGGTAACGGAAAGAATTTTTTCCGACTGCCCGCCCTTGCCGGAATACCAGGGCGCTTTCGGCCTGGTGGGTTTTGCCGGTTTTGCCGCGAAGGTACGGTTTTCCGAAGAAATGGCCAGTTACGTCCGCGAACGGGTTTGGAGTCCCGACCAGACGATCCTCGACCTGCCGGACGGCGAAATCGAATTGTGCTTCACCGCCGCCGACGAAGACGATTTGGCCCGCTGGGTGCTCAGCTTCGGGTGCTGCGCGGAACTGCGGGAGCCCGAGAGGATGCGGCGGTATATTGCCGAAGAGGTGAAATACTTGCGGGAGTATTACGCGCCGGAGGAGGGAGAGGAGGACGGCTGAAGAAGTGCGGGTTAAGGTCTGGCCTCCGCCATGATTTTCATGGTGCGGTAGATGATTTTGGCGTCGGTAGGGGAAAGTTTTGGGGTAAGGCGGGCGATTTCCGCGCGCAACTCGGTCAGGGAGAGTTCGTGCCCGGCCTCGATAAGCTCATTGAGGCCCATCTGCAAGGCGGCCGCGATTTTTTCCAGCTTGTCGATGGAGATGTTGCCCTGTCCGCGTTCCACTTCGCCAAGGAATTTGGCGCTCAGGCCGGCCAGGCCGGCCAGCCGCTCCTGCGACAGGTTCCGCCCGGTCCGCAGGGCGCGGATGCGCTTTCCCAGGCGGAGGCCGGCCTCGCCGGCTTTACGCCCGTTTTTTCCGTCAGACATATAGTTCCTCCAGATTAAGAACTATATGGTATTTTGCGGACTTGTGCGTCTATTATAAGTGTTGACAGTAACAATTAGCGCACATATATGTTTTATAATGTTCGTTGTGAAAGCATTAACCTTAACCAGTGGAGGGAGATAATGAAGACTATTTCGGAAGTTGCCTTGAAACGCTTGTTGACCGGCTTCATGTTGTGCGCCGCTCTTGTTTTGCCGGCCTGCGGAGGCGGTGGAGGCGGAGGAGGCGCGAGCAATTACAACCCGGCGCCGGCCCTGTCGTGTTCTGATATATCAGCCGGGGCAAGCGAAGTTGGCGATGTAAGCGCCGACCTCAGCGAGGCGAGTCAGGGCACACAGGCCAACCTGCAGGCGGGCGTCGATCTCGGTGGCGGATACATGTTGCAGGAAGGTTCACTGGAAATAACCAAAGGCGCTGCTGTGGTTGCGAAGTTTGAAACCGGCGCCGGCGGCGATGTCAAACTTTATGATAACGGGATATTCAGCGCTTTCTTCACGCAGGTTGGCCCCGATGTGCCCAAGGCATTCTCGGATGACCTGCCGGCGGCCGGGCAAAATATCACCTGGAACGATGGTGATGAAATATATACCGGCAGCCTTGCCTACACGTCGCAGGCCCTGTGGCTGAATGCCGGCCCTGGTGACGGGGTTACCAACAGTAACGCGGTGGCCCTGGAATATTCCACCTTCGGCGCCTGAGCGCTTGAAATGCAGGGAAGAGGGTCGATTAAAGACAGTGTTACCGGCGAGCCCGATATGGAGCAGCAGAATTTTGCCTGGCGGGACGTTTATTATATGGAGTTCTATGACGGCGACAGCGATAAAAAAGCCGACCCGATCTCAGGCGAAACCTTTAAAGGAACGGCAATCGGCATGGCTTATGAGGAGGTCGGCAACGAGAGCATCAAAGAAGTGTTCCTGACCGGAGCAGCGACTCTGAACATCGATAGCAATAATGTCAACAACAGCGCCATGCGCAGCCTGCTGACTCTTGAGTTCGCCGGCTTTTACGACATCAATACGTTAGTGGATATCTGGGACGGTGGAGAAATAAGCGGGGCCGGTCTCGTTTCAATCATCGCTAACAACAATACGACGGGCATTGAGCTCGACACCGACTCCATAATGAATGACTTT
>JAISDX010000148.1 GCA_031264465.1 Deltaproteobacteria bacterium
GTTCGCCGAGCGCGACTTTACCGTGGCCGTTACCCGGCGCGGCGAAAACAAACTCATGGCCGACACCGACTACATCGTGACCGGCACGGTGCGTTCCATCCGCAAACGGACCAAGGAAGTGGCCGACGTTTATTACCAGATCACCTTGGAACTGGTGGACCCGCAAAGCGGCGAAATAGTCTGGGCCGACGAGCAGGAAATCCGCAAAACCACCACTACGCCGAAAATCGGCTGGTAATGGCAAACAATACAGGCTGTCAACAGGAAGGAGGCCCCATGCACAATCAAACAAAACGCCGGCCCGCTCTGCCGGCTCTGTACCCCTTGGCCGCTCTGGCCCTGCTTTGCCTGCTCGGCCTGGCAACACCGGCCGCAAGCGCGGCAGCCGGGGGTAACGAGTTCGTTCTGGAGCCCGGCGCCAGGGTGCTGGTGCTGCCGTTCACCTGCTACATTCTGCCTTCCGAGTACCAGGACGCCCAGGAAGCGGTGCTGCAAAGCCTGGAAAGCAACTTGGCCTACGCCCTGCAGCAGCAGGGAGTGCGCGCCCGGACGGAACGCGACGGCCTGGCCGGCGGAACCGGAAAAGCCCCGGCCAAAAGCCCGGCCGACGTCTACCTGCCGCTCACCCCGGCATCTTCCGTAAGCAAGAGCGAACAAGGCGAGCTCAAAGCCGAGCCGCTGCGGGAAGGCCAGTGGGACGGCGAGGCCCCCAATTCCCACATGATGGCCGGAGTTCCGCCGGCCCAGTTTGACGATTCCGACATCGTGCCCTCGGGCACGCTCATGTTGCAGCCGCGCGCCGAACAGGAAAAAACCGGCCGCGGCACCCCGCTGGCAGAGGAAAAGGAACAGGCCGCCGGCCCGGCCCCGACTCCTGCCTCATCCCAGGACCAGGCCCGGGACATGGAAAACCACGACCTAGGCAACGAGGTCATCGCCCAGGTCATGGAGGAATCCGGCATTTTGCAAAAAGCCGCCCAAGCCGGTTTTGACTACATCCTGACCGGGAGCGTCAGCTTCATCCAGGCCGAGCTCAAGCCGGCCGTGTACGCCGGCAACCGCGAAGTGACCAGCGTGCGCACCGCCTTCAGTTGCAGCTACCGCCTCCTGGGCACCGGCGACGGCAAGGTGGCGGCCTTCGGCTCGGCCAGCGGGCGTTCCGGCAAGGTGGTAAACCTGAGCCAGGGCAACTATGGCGAAGAGCAAATCAACAACTCGGTAAGCGTGGTGCTGAACCAGTCCATCCAGGCCGCCGCCCTGCGGCTGGCCAGCAACCTGACGGCGCCCGGCACGTCCGGCAAGGCGGACGAAGATCTTTCCGATCAGGAATATTATCAGGACAGCCCCGGCAAGCGGCTGAAGCCTGCAAAATAAGGCAGTTATATCGCCGCGACAGATGCCGGAGCAGGGGCCGGGGTGCGCGCGCCCTGCCCCTGCCCCGCGTTTCCATAACGCAAGGCGGCCGCATTTCTCAAAATGCCATTGCTCTTGCGGCCAAAAACGGTTTTGTATTGGTTAAAATCACAACTGATCTCCCAGTAAATTATGAACAACTTAAAAGACAGAGCTTTATAAAAGCATGCCGCGCCGCCTACGCCTGTATTGCACGTGCTGCCTCTTTTGCCTGCTTGCGGCCGGCTGCGGAGGACAAGACTCTTTGTCGCCGCTGAACATGATCGGCCCCGGCCAAAACACCGCCATAATTTCCGACATAGCCGACCAGGATCCGGAAGGACCGATCCCGTCCCCGGACATCCCGGACGATTTTAAACAGGCCGACGCCGACTACCGTGCCGCCGCGGCCTCGACAGGACTGGCCGGCCAGGACGCGACCACCGCCTGGCGCTACAAGGTGGAGGTAACTTCGCCCCAGGCGCCGGAACTGTCCGACGCCTTCATGCAGGTCAGCCTGCTGGAACAAATGCGGAACACCCCGCCCGACACTCTGACCGGCCTGAACCAGCGCATCCGCCAGGATCTGGAAGAATCCAAAGCCGTACTCAGCGCCTACGGCTTTTACGAAGGCCAGGCCTGGAGCCGTATCGAACTCCAGAGCGAGGAACTGCTTTACGAAGGCCGGCCCATCGACAAGCCCGGCAACATCAAGAGCGTGGGCGGGCACATCGACGCCCGCCGCCAGGCCGCGCGCTACGAAGAGGCCAGGCAGCGCCGTACCCTGCGCCGGAACGTGATCGTCCATATCCACTTTGTGCCGGGCCAGCAATATACTCTGGGGCGCTCCTCCATCACGGCCGCCGACCCGGAAAACGGCTTTGCCGGGCAACTGCATTCCCGGAACAGCAACCGCGAGCACGGACGAGACCTGGATACGCTGGACGATGTGAATTTTCCGGCCGGTTCGCCGGCCGTGGCCGAAAAGGTGCTGCGCGCCGTGGATCTGGTGCGGGACGCCCTGCAGAACAACGGCTACCCCTACGCCGAAATTGCCGACACCCGCTACGTGGTGGATTATGACACCAAAACCCTGGAAGCCGACATCAAGGTAAACACCGGCCCGATCAGCTACATGGGCGAGCTCAAGGTAGAAGGCGACATCAACGTCGGGCCGGAATACCTTGATGCCGTGCGCAACTGGCGCGACGGCCGCCTCTGGAACGCCGCCGTGCTCGACAACTTCAGCGACGCTCTGCGCCAGACCGGCCTGTTCCAGACCGTGAACGTCAAGCCGGCGGACCAAGTGGGCGAAGACGGGCTCCGGCCGATAATTGCCGAGCTCAGCCCGGCTCTGGAACGCACGGTGACCGCCGCCCTGAAATACAACACCGACTTCGGGATGGGGCTGGAAGCCTCTTGGACGCACCGCAACCTTACCGGACGCGGCGACCGCCTGAGCGTTGAAATGCCGCTTTGGGAAGACATGCAAATCGTCTTCGCCCAGTACCGGCTGCCCTTTTTCATGGATCCTAGCCAGGATTTCGTGGCCCAGGCCGCCCTGCGCAACGAGGACATCGACGCTTATGACCTGAGCTCCCTTTCCACGGCCGTGGGTCTGGAACGGCGCTTTAACCGCTTCCTCTCCGGCAGCGCCAAAGTGAGCGCGGAAGGCGGCGAAATGAAAACCCCTGACGAATCCAGAACGGAATACATCATGTTCGGGCTGCCCCTGAACCTCACCTACGACCGGGCCAACAGCCTGCTGGACGCCACCAGCGGCTACCGGCTCACGCTCCAGGGCAGCCCCTACACCGGGAGCTACCACCAGGATTTCAACGTCGTGCGCACCCGGCTGGACGCCTCGGCCTACCTGCCGCTGCTGGGCGAAAACAAGCTGGTGCTGGCGCTGCGCGGCAGCGTCGGGAGCCTGCTCGGCTCCGACTCCGACAATATTCCGGCCACCATCCGCTACTACAGCGGCGGCGGCGGTTCGGTGCGCGGCTATTCCTACCAGTCGCTGGGGCCGCGCAACTCCGACGACGACCCTCTGGGAGGAGCGTCGCTGACCGAAGTGAGCGCCGAAGCCCGCTACAAACCGGGCGAAAACTGGGGGTTGGCGGCTTTTTTGGACGGCGGCATGGTCTACTCGGATCCTTCGCCAGACTTCGGCGAGGATTTGCGCTGGGGCGCCGGCCTGGGCTTCCGCTATTACACGATTATCGGGCCGGTACGCTTTGACGTGGCCACACCCCTGAACGGGCGCGACGATGATGACAGCGTGCAGATTTACATCAGCATAGGGCAGAGCTTCTGATGGCCGGCACAGACAAGCGCAAAAACGCGAGGAAAGGGAGGCCCCTGCGCCTGGGTCTGAAAATAGCGGCCGGGCTCGCGGGGCTCCTGCTGGTGCTCGTGTTCGCCCTGCTGCTCTGGCTGCGCACCAGCCATGCCGAAAAAGTCATTTCCGGGCTGGTCACGGAACAACTGGCCGCCCAGGGCCTGTTCCTGAAAACGGCGGAGTTTGAAGGCCCGCTGCCCGGCCGGCTGCACCTCAGGGGGCTGGAGCTGGCCGATGAAAAGGGCGTCTGGCTCAGCCTGGACGAGCTTGAACTGCGGCTCAGGCTGAGTTCCCTGCTGCTTCGGCGACTGGAGGTGGAAAGGCTGCATGTTTCCGGCCCGGCCCTGTTCCGCCTGCCAGAACCGCCGTCCTCGCCTCCCTCTGTAGCGGGGGCAACGGCAAATGCCACCGACAGCGGGCCGCTGATCTTGCCGGTTTCCATCCGGCTGGCCGACGTGGATATCAGCGACGGACATATCGGACCCGGCATTCTGGAAATGCTCGGCCAGACCGGCGATGCCGAATCACGGGCACTCACGCTCCCGCGCATGACCTTGAGCGTCAAGGGCGGAGCCGTCCTTTCCCGGCGCGGCATCGCCGCCAATCTTGAAGCCTCGGCCCTGCAGGAAGACGGCAGCGGCTTCAGCCTGAACCTGTACACCGGGCCGCTGAGCCCCGGGGAAATCAAAGCGCTGCAGCGCGAACTTTCGCAGGCGGCGGACCTGGACTGGTCGCAGGGCGGCAACGTGCCCGACAGCCTCGGGCCGGAGTTGCCGGAAGAAGGCGGCGAAACCCCGCTCTGGCCGCTGGGCATGCAGGGACGGGACTACCTGAAGCTGGACATTGCGGCCAGAGAAGCCCAGGGAGGGCTCCTGGCCTTTCTGGCCGGACGGCCCGATTTCCCAGCCTACGCGGTAACGCTGAACGGCGTGGGCACGCCGCAGGACTGGCGCGGCCTGCTGAGCCTCAGGGCCGAGAAGCTCCTGGACGTGGAAGGCGGCTTCGAACTCACCTCGTCCGGAAACATGATCAACTTTGAAAGGATTCTCGACGACCGCCTTACGGCCGGGCTGCACCTGCGGGCCACGGCTCTGGAGGACGTTCCGGAGCAATGGCGCGCCGTCGCGGCCCCGCAGCTCGCCCTGGAAGCCGCGGTTCGCTGGAACGCGAACAAGGGATTTCTCGACCTGGTAAGCCTGGAGAGCGAAGGTTGGCAAGTAGCTCTGCGCGCTTTTGAATTGAACGACAGCGGCGAGCTTATGCGCCTGCGCGGCCACTTGCACGCCCGGCTGGACGAAAAGGGCTTCGGAAAGCTTCTGGGCGGCGATGCCGTTGCCGGCGCTGCTGAAAATGGAGCGGGAAACGAAGCGGCAGCCGGAGCGGCCTTGGGGGCCAACGTCCTGAGCACGGACACCGGCATAGAGCTGGACATCCGGCAGGCCGCGACGGGCCGGTTAGCCGGTCAATCCATAAAGCTGGGCCTTACCGGCTTGGCCGCCGCCAGCTTCGAGGGGCAGGAACTGCCGCTCTCCTACAGCCTGGGCGGAGAATTTGCGGAAAACTACCTGAAAATTTCCGGCCTTTCCATGTCCGGCCTGGGGCTCAACCTTACCGGCAACGGCGAATACAGCCTGGCCCAGGGCAAGGCCATGGCCGACCTGAAGCTGACCAGCCGGGGCGGCACGCCCTGGCGGCCCTGGCTGGAAAACATGCTCCAGGCCCCCGGCAGCCTGCCCGGCGGCGACGTGGAGCTGGCCGTGCATCTTGAATCTAACGAAATAGGCGCGGTTGGCGCCGAGGAATCCGCCGGCGACGGCCATGGGTTCGGCGGCAAGAGCGGCCAGAGGAACAATGGGGGAAGCAGTAAGGCCAGCCTGGAGCTGCAAGGGCGCAACATGATCTGGCCGGCCCAGGTGCCGGCGGGCCTTTTGGGCGGGAGCGCGGACATCAGGGCCACTTTTTCCGGCTCGGCGCATACGGCCTACAGTTTTTCCGTGGACAGGCTGGAGAGCGGAATAATCAGCCTGCATGGCGGAGGAAAAGTCTTCACGCCGCTGGACAAGCTCCGCCTGGACGCGCACGCTTCCCTGCGACTGGCTTCCCTTGAACCTCTCCTGGCCGGCAGCGCCTTCAGCGAGGCGCCGGGCGACGCCTTCCAGCCGCCCTACGCCGTTGACGACCAGGCCTGGCCTAATGGCGAACCTCTGCCCAACAAGCTTGGCGGGCGGGCGGGAGCGATTCTGGAAACTTCCGCCCAAGGCTCCCTGGACAACCTGAACCTGAATTTTCTGCTCCAACTGGCGGACTTGCACCTGCCTTCCAAAAACGTGCTCGGCTCTCCCAGCCTGCGCGTTGTCACGCAGCGTCAGGCGGCCAGGCCCGGCATGCACGGCCGCCTTGAGTTCACCGCCGTTCAGCGGCCCGGCGGCCCGCTCAGCCTGGGCGGCTACTGGAGTTTCAACCCGGCCGAAGCCGGTGGGCTGGCGGCCGCGCTCAGCCAATTGGAAGGCAAGGCCAACGGCCTGGCGCTCCAGGCCGACCTGCAACTGAAAATGCCGGCCGGCGCGCCGCCGCTCCTGGCGGGCGGCGGCCAGTTGAAAATCGACAACTGGCGCACCATTGACGCCTTTACCGGGGCTCGCATCTCCGGGCAGCCGGCCCAACTCAATTTTACACTGGAGCCCTCCACCGACGCCGGGCGCGGGCAAAGCCTCACGGCGGACTGGAAAGCGGGCAGCATCTCGCTTTACCAGGAGGCGGACGGCAGCCAGGGCATCCAGACCAAAGCTTTTGATGTGAGCTCCATGGAAGGCAAGCTGGACGTTACCCGCCTGTTCCAGATGCCGCGCCTCCAGCTTGACCTCAAGGCCGGACGCGGCAGCGCCGGCGTGCTGCACTGGCGCTCCGGCCTAGCCAAGGTTTCGACCGAGCAGGACGAGGGCAATTTCGAACTGGCGCTTTACGGCTGGCGCGGTTCAGGTTCTTCCTGGAGCCAGAGCGACAGCGCAGACAGCGGCCAGAGCGGGCAATCCCGGCAGCGCGGGCAGGACGATTCCACCTCCGGACCCGGCTCCGAGCTGGTAGCCTTGGGCGGCGCCTTCAATCTGGCCGGCCCAACGCTGGACCTGAAAAAATTTGAACTGCACTCGGCCGACCGCGGCAGCCACGCGGTACTGGCCGCGCCGGCCCGCCTGGATTTCAGCCAGGGCCTGCAACTCAAGGAACTGAGACTGGACCTGACCGCCCAAGCCAGGGGCGACTCCATCCCGCTGCGCCGGCGCGGGCAACAGGGCTCCGGCGCACGGCAGGCAGACGACGCGAACAGGACGGCCCGCACCGAAAAAGGCAGCCTGATGGCCTCGGCCGAGTTCGTCGGCGAGCGGGCCCGGTTGCAGCTCCGCATAAAAAATCTGCCTTTCCAGATTGCCCGTCTGCTCGTTGAAGGTTCCCTGCCGGAAGGAACGCTGGACCTGGACCTGAACCTGGACAAGCAGGGGGCAAAATTGCGCGGCAACCTCACGGCCAGTTCGGCCTTTTACCCGAGCGCGGAAGCGCTGCCGGACTCCGGCGAAAACGGTACCGCCGGCGGTGCGACGGCCGCGCCCGCAACTGGCGCGGCAAGCCCCAATACGGCCGGCACGGGTGACGTTGCGGCCATTGCCCGGACCATCCGGGATACGCCGCTCCTGTTCAAGCTCGAGGCCAACTTTGACGAAAACCCTTCCAATATTTTCCCCAGGAGCCAACTGACGCGCGTGGCCGGCATAACCCGGCTGATCATGCGCGGCACCATAAATTACGCCGCGGCGCCGGAAGGCTCGCGTGACGGCACCATAGACCTGGACCTGCCCTTGCGGGTCGGGCAGGAGTTGATGCCGACCCTGGATACGCAGGTGCCGATGATGGCGCACGTCAAATGGCAGGGGCCGCTGTCCATTTTGTGGCGCCTGGTGCCCATGGCCGACCGGGAGCTTGACGGCTTTGGCAGCATAAACCTGGGCCTGTTCGGCAGCTTGCGGGATCCGCGTTACCAGGGGCGGGCCTACCTGGTGGGCGGCCGCTTTGAGGACAAAATTCAAGGAGTCCTGCTTGAAGACATTACCCTGGAAGCCCGAGGCAACAGCGGCCGCCTGGATTTGCTGCTTTCAGCCAGCGACGGCGACATGGGGAGCCTGGCCATACAGGGCGCGCTGCATTCGCCATCCGACACCGGCCCCGGCCTGGGAGCGGAAGAAGGCGGGCGGGAGCGCGCACGGGGCCAGGGCCGGCACGGCGGCCCGACCCTGATCGGCAGCGCGGAACCGCCGCACCTGACTCTGCGCGGGCAAATCCGCAGTCTCGCCCCTCTGCACCGGGACGATCTCTCCCTGCAAATTTCCGGCGTCCTGGGCGCCAAAGGCCCGCTTTCCGGCCTGGACCTCAGCGCCCGGATCGACGTGGAGCGGGCCGAGTACAAACTGCTGCAAGGCATGGGCGGCGGCGTGACCACGCTGGAAATTACGAACCCGGCGGAGGTTGTGCAAAAGCAGGAAAGCAGCCACACGCTTGACGCCGAGGTGAATCTTCCCGGCCGGGTGTTTGTGCGCGGCTTCGGGCTGGACAGCGAATGGCGCGGCAATGTCCGGGCGGCCGGGCCGGTTTCGGCCTTGAGCGTGACCGGGCAGATTTCGCCGGTGCGCGGCTATTTTGACGTCTTTTCCAAATCCTTTGAGTTTTCCGGCGGCGGCATCACCTTTGGCGGCGGCACGAAAATCAACCCCGGCCTGGCTCTCGACCTGACGTACAACGACCCAAACATTACCGCCATCATCGAAATTTACGGCACCGCCCAGAAGCCGCGTTTCAACTTGAGCAGCCGCCCGCCCCTGCCGCAGGACCAGATTCTCTCCCAGGTGCTTTTCGGCAAGAGCCTGGACAACCTCAGCAACTACGAAGCCATCCAGCTGGCCAACGGCCTCAGGGTGCTTTCCGGCGAGGGGAGCCTGGATCTGCTCGGCACCATGCGCGACACCCTGGGCGTGGACATGCTGCGCATCAGCGGCGGCAGCGGCACGCAGCAGCGCAACACCCACGGCACCCTCGGCGCTTCCGACTTGGGCGGAGGCGCGTCTTCCTCCGATTCCAGCGCCGAAGATTCCATCCCCAAGCTGGAAGCCGGCAAATACATAACCGACAAGATTTATGTGGGCGTGGAGCAAGGCGTGACCGCGGACAGCTCCAGCGTGCGGGTGGAGGTGGAACTGCGCCCCAACCTGACGTTGCAGGGCCGCAGCAGCACCCAGTCCGGCGAGGTGGGACTGGGCTGGAAAATGGATTATTGAGGCGAGTTACAAAGGGTCGGTTCAAGACATTTGCCTTTTGCCGGAATAATGCTTATCAGACCCTGACTATTTGAACATTTCACCCAAAAGCCGGATTCCAGCATGACCGACCCAAGCAGCGCCGCCACCCCAGCAACCGCAAACCAGCCGGAGATACTCTCCCCGGCCGGCGACATGTCATCGGCCCTGGCCGGCCTGGCCGCCGGGGCGGACGCCCTGTATCTGGGCCTGAAACATTTTTCGGCGCGCATGCAGGCGGACAACTTCGCCACGAACGAACTGGCCGCGCTCCTGGACCTGGCCCACAGCCAGGGCCGGAAAATATACGTGGCCATGAACACCTTTTTCAAACCCGGTGAGGAAGCGGCCGTCTCCAGGATGATCCGCCGCCTGCTGCAGGGGCCGCACCCGGACGCCATTATCGCCCAGGACCTGGCCATCATCGAACTGGCCCGCCAGGCCGGTTTTGACGGCGAAATCCATTTTTCCACCCTGGCCAACCTCACCCACCAGGCCTGCCTGTGCTCGGCCGCCAACCTGGGCGCCAGCCGGGTCATCCTGCCGCGTGAGCTCTCCATTGACGAAATCCGCCTGCTGAACCAGGCCCGGCCGCAAAACCTGGGGCTGGAAATATTCGTGCACGGCGCGCTTTGCTATTGCGTTTCCGGCCGCTGCTGGTGGTCGAGCTACCTGGGCGGCAAAAGCGGCCTGCGCGGGCGCTGCGTGCAGCCCTGCCGCCGCGTCTACAAACAGGGCGGCAAGGAAGGGCGCTTTTTCTCCTGCCGCGACTTCTCGCTGGACGCCCTCCTGAAAACCACCCTGGAATTTTCCGGCATCAGGTCCTGGAAAATAGAAGGCCGTAAAAAAGGTCCGCACTACGTCTATTACGTGACCACGGCCTACAAGCTCCTGCGCGACAACCCGCAGGACCCCGCCGCCAAAAACGAAGCCGGGGAACTGCTGGAAATGGCTCTGGGCCGCCCGTACACCCGGGGGCGTTTTTTGCCGCAGCGCGGCCTTTCGCCCACCGCTTTCGGCCCGGCGCCGAAAACCGACAAGGGCGATAACCGGGGCGGCGACAAAAAAACGAATTACCAGACCGACTCCGGCCTCCTCTGCGGCCGGGTGGTAATGGAGCAGGACAAGAAAAGCATGGCCGTCAAGGCGTCCATGGAGCTTATCCCCAAAGATTTTCTGCGGATAGGCAGCGAGGAGGATTCCTGGCACCAGACGTTTTCCCTGGGCAAACGCCTGCCCAAGGGCGGCATGCTGACCTTGAACGCGCCCAAACACAAAACCCCCAGGCTGGGCACGCCGGTTTACCTGATTGATCGGCGCGAGCCGGAGCTTACGCAAATTCTCAAAACCTGGCAGGACAAGCTGGCGGCGCGGCGCCCCAAGGTCAAAAAAGACGCCGACATACCGGAATTCCAACCCTATGCGCCCCGGCCGGAAAACATGCGCGGGGCGCGCCGGCTGGACATTGTGGTGCGCGGCGCCCTGCCGCACGGCCGTCGGGGCAAGGAAGGCATAAAGCCCGGCACGGTTCAGGGCCTCTGGCTTTCGCCCAGAGCCCTGAACGAGGTTTCCCGCACCCTGTTCGGACGCATTTCCTGGTGGCTGCCGCCGGTAATCTGGCCGGATGAGGAAGAAAACTGGCTGCGCAACATCCGTCAGGCCCAGCGCAACGGGGCCAGGCACTTTGTCTGCAATTCCCCCTGGCAGGAAGCCATGTTCGAGAGCAAGCAGAACCTTTCCCTCACCGCCGGGCCCTTCTGCAACCTCACGAACGCCTTCGCCCTGGGCGCCCTGGCCCGCCTGGGCTACAGTCAGGCCATAGTCAGCCCGGAGCTTTCGGCCGCCGACTTCCTGGCCCTGCCGGCGCAAAGTCCCCTGCCCCTGGGGGTGGTGGCGAGCGGCTACTGGCCGGCCGGCATCACGCGCTACCCGGTGCTGCCGCTCAAACCGGACGAAGTGCTCCACAGCCCCAAGCGCGAAGGCTTCTGGTTTCGCCAGTACGGCCAGAACAACTGGATTTACCCCTCCTGGCCGCTGGATTTGAGCGCATACCGCCAGCAGCTTGAAAAAGCCGGCTACATCACCTTCGTGCACCTGCAGGAATACCCGCCCAAAGAACTGGAAAACCGGCCTGGACGCACCAGCGAATTCAACTGGAAAATTGACGTGCTTTAGGTTTTGTAGTTGATCATCAGGTTGAACGCGACCATGTCGCCCGGTGTTGGCATAAGCGCGCGCCGCACGCTTTGGAACGGATAAAGTCGCCGCGCGTCAGTTTGTAATCAATACCGTCCACCATTTAAACAATGTTCAAAGTAAAAAGCGGGAAAACCTTTCTGGTGGTACCCACGCATGTCCCATAAAAACACCTGTGCCAGCAGTTACGGCACCCGCCCATGCAGCCGGGGCAAAAGAGGCAAACTGCGGCTGATTATAGCGGCCGCAGCCGCCCTGCTGCTTTTGGCCGGCGGAGTTTTTGTGCTGGAACGCTACGGGTTGACCAACATCCTGCAACGGACCGGCCTGGACAAATCGCTGGCCCAAGCCGGCCTGATTGCGCCGCGCCCGGAAATCGGCGATGCAATAGACAGTTTCAACGGGGTGGCCGTCTACTTCAACGGCCCGGTGGGCAGCGTGAGCGGGCGCAACAGCGCGCCGGACGGCTACAACCTGGGACAAAAGTACCAGTGCGTGGAATTTGTGAAACGTTACTACTTTGAGGCCCTGCAACACAAAATGCCCGACCCCTGGGGACACGCCAAGAATTTTTACGATCCGGCCGTGGCCGACGGCCGCCAGAACCCGGCCCGGGGGCTCGTGCAATACCGCAATGGCGGCCGGGGCCGCCCGAAAGCCCAGGATATGATCGTTTTTGACGGCATCCGGTACGGTCACGTGGCCATTATTTCGGAAGTGGGCGAAGATTATATTGAAATCGTCCAGCAGAACCCCGGCCCCTATCACCCCTCGCGCGAGCGGCACCGGTTGACGGAAAAAAAAAGGGACGGCAAATCGTTCTGGCAAGTGGACGGGGCGCGCCACACCCTGGGCTGGCTGCGTAAAGAATAGGCCTTTACCGGCTTTCGCCCGGCAGCAGGTCCAGCGCGGAAACGCATTCGTCCTCGTTGATTACCGTGACGCCGTTCGCGGCCAGCAGCGCCGCCGCCAGACCCTGTCCGGCGATTACACGGCCGCTGAAAGTGCCGTCATAAATGCGCTTGCCGCCGCAGGCAGGGCTCTTTTCCTTGAGTACCGCCAGGCGCAGGTTATACCGCCGGGCCAGCTCCAGCGCCTGTTCGGCCCCGGCCAGCACCCGCTCGGTCACGTCCCGTCCGTCCTTGCTTACAGCCCGGCCGCCGCGCAGCTCACAAGGCGGGCGCGGCGCGGGGAGCCCGCCGTCCACTTCCGGGCAGACCGGCAGCGCCAAACCCTGTTCATACAGCCGGACCAGTTCGGGGTGCGGCGCGGCCCGCCCGTCATAACGGCAAGGGGCGCCGCACAGGCAGGCGCTGGCCAGCAGGCAAGGAGTATTTTTCATTATATCTCAATACATGAGTGGCAAAGCGTAACGCTCCACCGGGGCGAAATCGTCGTACAAGGGCGGCAGGTCGCCGGCCAGGCGGATGCGCCATTCGTTTTCCAGCAGGTTTACGGCGGTGTTCAGTTCCTCCCGCGCCTGGAAAGGCCAGGCGGCCAGCTCCGGCGCCAGGCCCCGGCGGCGCAGGTCGTTTGCCCCGGGCAGATCCCGCTCT
This sequence comes from Deltaproteobacteria bacterium, assembly GCA_031264465.1. Taxonomy (GTDB): domain Bacteria; phylum Desulfobacterota; class Desulfovibrionia; order Desulfovibrionales; family Desulfovibrionaceae; genus WRHT01. The sequence goes on from JAISDX010000148.1 coordinate 12,825, forward strand.
TGCTTGAAAGCCACCAGCATAACGTTCTGGATTTGCCCGGAGTGCTGGGAGCTTAACGAAGGGTAGACGCGCACGTCCGGGAAGACCCGCTCGAAGCTGGCCCGGATGGAGCGCAAAAGCTGGCTTTTCTCGCCGGTGACGGATGAAATGACATTGCCGATGAACAGGCCCTCGTCATCCAACGCGGTGTAAATGCTCTGGGCGCACTCCACCGTGCTCATCTGGAACGGGAGGTTGTAAACCGAACTGAAAGTGTCTCCCATAATGATGTCGTAGCCGGGCGCGTCGCCGGTCCCGCCGCCCGCCGCCAGCGGCACGGAGGAATTCGGGGCGCGCGACCGGGCGTAGCGGTTCAGGTAAAGGCGGGCGTCCTCGTGGTGGATGGTCAGGCGCGGGTCGTCCTTCAGGGCAAACAGCCGCCTGGCCAGTTCGGTCACTGCCGGGTCGATTTCCACCACGTCCAAGGTGATATCATGGCGCGTGCGCAGCAGGTATTTGGGAATGGAGTAGCCCGCGCCGCCCAGCATCAAAAAACGCCCGCTGCCGGGTTTGAGCTGCCAGGCCAGGGCGAATTTTTTGGTATAGGAGAGCGCCAGTTCGGTGGGCGAATCCAGGTACATGCCGGACTGGACAAGATCGGGCGGGGTGTGCAACTCGCGCAGGATGCGGCCGCCCGGCTCGCGCAGGTCGCGAATTTCCAGGCGGCTGTAGCGGGTATCCACCTTGACCACGCCGGAGCGGAATTCGGCCAGTTCCCACATTTTCTGCATGGCGCCGAAAACCAGGCAGGCGATGAGTCCCAGTACGGGCATCAGGACAAGGCGCTTGTTTTTGCCGATTTTCACCCCGCCGGCCATGACGGCCAGAAGGGACACGGACATCAACACCGAGGCCACCATGTAGATGGTCAGGCGCGAACCGATCCAGGCAACGAAAAAATAACCGCCCAAAAAAGTACCCAAAATGGAACCGATGGCCGAAAGGGCCGAAAACCGCCCGATCAGCGCGCCGGCCTGCCCGACCGGAGTTTTGCGCAGTTCCAGGGCCACGCGCACCGTGTAGGGCGAAACCATGCCCAAGAGCAGGCTGGCCGGGCCGAACAGAAAAATGGCGGCGAAAATAGCGCCCATCTCCGGCCGAAACCCGGCGCTGGCAATCAGGCTGAGCACGCCGGCGTGGAACAGGCCGATAAAAAGCACGCTGAAGGCCGCGCCCAAAATGACGGCGGCCAGGCGCTTGGGTTCCGGGGTACGGTCGGCCAGCTTCCCGCCCAGCCAGTAGCCGACGGACAAAAAGGCCAGGATTACCCCGATCAGGGCCGTCCAGACCAGCACGGAAGCGCCAAGGTATGGCGCCATGATGCGCGAGCCGGTCATTTCCAGAATCATCACGGCCGCGCCGCACAAAAAGGCCACCGCTTCAAGCATTGAACGCCTCCAAAAAAGCAAAACGCTTTAACCGCATTGACACTAATACGAATCTGTGAAAATATCCACCGTTCACGTTCAACCGGACAATCCGGGGTTATTCTCAAGCAGGAGGACGCATGGCGAAGGAAGATGCCATTGAAATCGACGGTGTGGTGCAGGAAGCCCTTCCCAACGCCATGTTCAGAGTCGAACTGGAAAACAAACATGTTGTGCTGGCGCATATTTCTGGTAAAATGCGCAAGTTCTACATTCGCATTCTGCCGGGCGACAAGGTCAAAGTGGAACTTTCCCCCTACGACCTCACCCGGGGCCGCATCACCTATCGCATGAAATAGCCCCCCGAGGCCCTTTCCGCCCCATTCTGGCTTACAGTTTCCCCGGCAGGCGGAGAGCCCGCGGCGCCTTATGCGCGTTCCGCAAGGATTTTATGTTTAACAGCCGGATTTTCTTCAGCTTTCCCGCCTTGTTGCTCCTGGTCTTTCTCACTCTTTTCGCTGGCGGTTGTTCCGACAAAGAAGATACCGCCCAAGGCGGCCGTCCGGTGCCGGTGCGCACCGCCGCGGTCACTGTGGACGACGTGCAGCAGACGCTCGCCGTAATCGGCCACGTGGAGCCCTCGGCCTCGGTCAGCGTGGCCTCGCAGGTAAACGGCCAGCTTCTGGAAGTGCTGGTCAAGCCCGGGCATTACGTCAAGGCCGGGCAGATCCTGTTCCGGCTGGATCGGCGCGCCCTGGAAGCTTCCCTTAAGCAGGCCGAAGCCATGCTGGCCCGCGACAACGCCCAGCTCCGGCGGGCCCGGCAAGACCTGGCCCGTTACAAAGCCTTGGCCGACCGCAACTACACCAGCCGCCAGCAGTACGAACAGAGCCTTTCCGAGGTGGAATCGCTTGAGGCCGTCATTGCCGAAGATACCGCCATTATCGACAGCGCCAAGGTCGAGCTCGGCCACACCGAAATTTCCGCCCCCCTTTCCGGGCGGGTGGGCGAAATTTTGCTCGACCCCGGCAACATCGTCAAGGCGGGCGATATGCGGCTTTTGCTAATCAACACCATCAGCCCGGCCAAGGTGAGCTTTTCGGTGCCGGAAAAGCACCTGCCCGAACTGAATCGCCGCATGCGCCAAGGCAAAGTGGAAGTGCGCGTCCTGCCGGAAGGCGACGTGGGCGCGCCGGCAAGCGGCGCCCTGAGCTCCATTGACAACGCCGTGGACCGCGACACCGGCTCCATCAGCATGCAGGCCGCGTTCCCCAACACCGACGAGCGCCTCTGGCCGGGGCAGTTCGTGCGGGTGTACATTGTCATGGAAGCGGTGCCGGACGCGCGGATCATTCCCTTCCGGGCCGCCCTGGAAGGCATGACCGGGCAGTACGTCTATGTTGTGGACAGCGAACACCGGGTAATGCCCCGGCCGGTGAAAAGCTACCTGATCGGCAACAACCGCCTGCAAATATCCGATGGGCTGGACGCCGGCGAAATAGTCGTCACCGACGGGCAGCTCAACCTTTACCCCGGCGCCAAGGTGGAAATAGTGAGCGGCGACCTGCCGCCCCGCCCGCCCGCGCCCCCCGATACCGACCAAGACAAAGGCCCGGCCTTGCAGACTCCGGGGATCGGCGGCATCGGCCTGGACGCTCCCCCCTCCCTCCAACCGCTTGAGGCCGTCCAGTCCGGTCAGCCGGACAAATCGTGAACATCAGCGCCCTGTTCATCCGCCGCCCGGTAGCCACCATCCTGCTGATGCTCGGGGTGATGGTGGCCGGGTTCATGGCCTACCGGAGCCTGCCGGTGGCGGACTTGCCCAGCGTGGACTTTCCCACGATCATGGTCAATGCCAGCCTCCCCGGCGCCAGCCCCGAAACCATGGCCGCCTCGGTGGCCACCCCCCTGGAAAAACGCTTCGCGATTATTTCCGGCCTGGATTCCGTAACTTCGGTCAACGCCATGGGCACGACCCGCGTTGTTCTGCAATTCGCCCTGGAGCGCGACATCGACGCCGCGGCCCAGGACGTGCAGACCGCCTTAGCCCAGGCCCAGCGCTCGCTGCCGGACGACATGCCTTCGCCTCCGACCATGCGCAAGGTCAACCCGGCCGACAGTCCCATTTTTTACCTCACCCTCACCTCGGACACCATGCGCATGTCCGACGTGAACGAATATGCCGAAAATTTCATGGCCCAGCGCCTTTCCAGCATCAGCGGCGTGGCCCAGGTGGACGTGTACGGCTCGCGCAAGTACGCGGTGCGCGTGCAGGTGGACCCGCAAGCCATGGCCGCCGTGGACCTGGGCATTGACGAAGTGGCCGCCGCCCTGCGCCAGGGCAACACCAACCTGCCGGTGGGCACGCTCAAGGGGCCGGAACGGGCCTACACCATCCAGAGCAGCGGCCAGCTCATGAACGCCGACGAATTTCGCCCGCTCATCGTGGTCTGGCGCAACGGGGCGCCGGTGCGCCTGAACACCATCGCCAAGGTAACGGACTCGGTGGAAAACGACCAGCGCCTCAGCTGGTACAACGGCAAAGAGTCGATGATCCTGGCCATCCGCCGCCAGCCCGGCACCAACACCGTGGAAGTGGTGGACCGCATCCGCAAGGAACTGCCGGAGCTGCGGCTGCAGGTGCCGCCGGCCATCAACATGGAAATCATGTTCGACCGTTCCGAGAGCATCCGCGAATCGGTGCACGACGTCAAATTTACCATGGTGCTGACCATCGCCCTGGTTATCGGGGTGATTTTCCTGTTCCTGCGCAACCTCTCGGCCACCTTCATCCCCAGTCTGGCCTTGCCCCTGTCCATTATCGGAGCCTGCGCGGTCATGTACCTGGCCGGCTTTTCCCTGAACAACATCTCCCTGATGGCCCTGACGCTCTCGGTGGGCTTTGTGGTGGACGACGCCATCGTCATGCTCGAGAATATCGTCCGGCACATGGAAAACGGCAAAACTCCCAGGCAGGCCGCCCTGGACGGCTCGAAGCAGATCGGCTTCACCATTCTTTCCATGACCATTTCGCTGGTGGCGGTGTTCATTCCGGTGCTGTTCCTGGGCGGCATCGTGGGGCGGCTGTTCCACGAATTTGCCGTGACCATCGCGGCGGCTATTCTCATTTCCGGCGGCGTGGCCCTCATTCTCACCCCGATGCTTTGCAGCCGCTACCTGAGGCCGGGTGATCATGGGGGCCACGGCGACATTCACGAGCACGGCAGCAAAAAAAAGCAGAACGCCTTTTACGCCGCCCTGGAACACGGCATGGACAAGCTGTTCCAGTTTTACCGGCGCACACTCCTCACGGTGCTGCGGCACAAGGGCAAGGCGCTTTTGTCCTCTTTCCTGCTCCTGGGGGTGACGGCATTTTTGTTCGTGCAGGCTCCCAAGGGTTTTATGCCGTTTGAAGATATCGGTAGCGTGAACATCACCGTGGAAACGGTGCAGGGCATATCTTTTGACGGGGTGCTGGAGTACCAGGCCCAAGTGGCGGACATTGTGCGGCGCGAGCCGGGCCTCCTGCGCTGGAGCGCCACGGTGGGGGCGAGCGGGCCGCAGTCTTCCATGAACAACTTTTCCTTTTCGCTACGCTACGTGAAAAAGGAAGAGCGCGACGAAGACATCCAAAGCATCATGCGCCGCCTGCGCGAGCGCATTTCCGCAATTCCGGGCGTGCTGGCCTATGTCTCGCAGCCGCCGCCCCTGCGCATTGGCGGCTCTTCCTCCAAAGCGCTCTACCAGTTCACCCTGCAAGGCACCGACACCATCAGCCTGTACGCCAGCGTCGATTCCTTCATGCGCAAGATGTCCGACATACCCGGCGTCATCGACGTGAACTCCGACCTTTCCATGAGCAACCCGGAAGTGAAGGTGCAAATCAACCGCGACAAGTGCGCCGCCCTGGGCATTACCCCGGCCCAGGTGGAAAATGCCCTGTCCAACGCCTACAGTACGCGCAAGGTCAGCACCATCCTGGCTCCGACCAACGACTATTCGGTAATCCTGGAACTCCTGCCGGAATTCATGGACGGCATAAACTCGCTCAACTACCTGTACATCCGCTCCGGCAACGGAACGCTGGTGCCGCTCTCCACCCTGGTGGAAGTTTCCACCGGAGTAGGCCCCCTGGCCGTCAACCACACCGGGCAACTGCCCTCGGTGACCATTTCCTTCAACCTGGCCAAGGGGCATTCCATCGGCACGGCCGTGGAAGCGGTGGAACGGCTGGCCGCCACCGATCTGCCCGACAATATCAGCACCAGTTTTCAGGGCACGGCCCAGGCTTTTCAGGATTCGCTGGACAACCTCTGGCTGCTCCTGCTCATGGCCGTGGTGGTCATCTACATCGTGCTGGGTATTTTGTATGAGAGCTTCATCCACCCCCTGACCATCCTTTCCGGCCTGCCCGCGGCCGGTCTGGGGGCGCTGGTGATGCTGCTCATTTTCGGGAAGGACCTGGATATTTACGGCTTTGTCGGCATCATCATGCTGGTGGGCATTGTGAAAAAAAACGCCATTATGATGATCGACTTCGCCCTGGAAATGCAGCGCGGCGCTGGCGAGGGAAAAAGCGGCGGGCACGGGCACGGCGCCACCAAGTCCATCACCGCGGGCGCGCTGGTGCGCTTTCGCCCCATTCTCATGACCACCCTGGCCGCCATGATGGGAGCCATTCCCATTGCCGTGGGCTACGGCGCGGGTGGCGAAGCCCGCCAGCCCCTAGGCCTGGCCGTGGCCGGCGGGCTCATGGTTTCGCAGGCGCTCACGCTCTACATCACCCCGGTTTACTATATTTACCTGGACCGCTTTCAGGACTGGCTCAGCCGGCATATGAAAAAACACCGGGGCGGAGAACGGAACAAGCGCCAAGCCGACGGCCCGCTCCAGGAAAAAACGGCTTAAGAATCCCCCTACAAAGAGCTTTATGATGTGTGGCCGGGGAGGAGCGGCGCCCCTCCCCGGCTCTGCGCGCTTATTTCACTTCAATCTTGCCGGGGTTGGTATTGGCCCGGGCGTCCGGGTCGTACAACGCCTCGGCAAACACGGTGGGCAGCGTGTACTTACCCTTGTTGATGGCCTTGATGCTGTAGACGAACACGGTGTCGTAGCGGCCGAGCGAGGTATAGGCCACCATGCGGTCTTCACGCCGCTCCACGTGCACCAAGCTCATGGGCGTGCCCTTGAGGCCGGCTTCGGAGAGCATGCGGTAGACGTCCTGGCGGTGGGCCTCGTTGGGATAGGCCCGGGTCAGGCCGCTGGTCCAGTCGCTGTCGCCTTCGTCATCGCCTTCATCGTCATCATCGTAGTCTTCCCCGGCCGGGCCGGAGGCCCCGCCGCCGACAATCTGGCCGCCCTTGCTGATTACCATTTCGAAGCCGCCCGGAATGAGCGAAGTGATGGCGATGTTATCGACGGCTTCCTGGGCGCTGGCCGTAATCAGCACGTACACTTCGTCGCCCTGGGCCAGATCTTCCAGGTCTTTGCCTCCGGCCGGGATGTAGCGGGCCGAAATGTTCAGCTTCCTGGCCTTGGCCGCCGGCGGTTCCTTGTCGAAGCCGTCGGTGGAGATCTGCCAATACAGGTCTTTGCCGCCGCTGAACATGAATTCGGCGGCCTCATTGCCGGCGGCCAGACGTTTGACGGCCTCGCCCACGGCCTCCAGGGCCAGATTCTGGTGCTGGGCGTCGCGGGCGATCAGTTCGAGACCGTCCTGCTTTTTCATGTTGCCCAGGGCAAAGCCCACCAGGCCGCGAATGGCCTGGGAGGAGCCGGGAGAGGTGTAGCTGTTGTCCACCACGTCGTTCACGCAGTTCACCAGCAGGTTGTTCACGCGGCTGGTGCCAAGCTGGGCTGGGAAGTAGCGCGAGTAGACGTTAAGCTGCATGCCGTTGTCCCACAGGCGGCTGTAGAACCAACTGCCGTAGCTCCAGGTGTATTCGTCGGCCTTTTGCGGTACCGGCCGCACTTCGGCTATGAGCTTGTCGGCTTCGTCATTTTGCTGGAGCATCTTGTAGCAGGCCGCGATCAGCGCGCCGCAGGCGCTCTTGCGCCAGTCTTTCAGGTTCCCGTCCAGGTGCTTGACCAACTCCGGCAGACCGGTAAAACGCTGGCCGGAGCGGGTGTACACCCAGGCCGCGTAGCAGACGATGCGGGCCGACTCGCGGTCGTTGGGCAGGTTCTGCAAAATGGCGGCAACTTCGTTGCGGGTGTTGTTGAAGAGGTCGTCCGGCACTTCGAAGCCGGCCTCGCGGGCGCTCAGCAGGAAGTCGAAAGCGTAGACGGTCAGGAACGAATAGGGGTGATATTCCCTGGGCCAGAGCGTAAAGCGGCCGGGCTGCACCTGGCGCTCGCGCAGGGTCAGGATGCCACGGTTCACGGCGTCCACGGCCTTGCGCCGAGCCTGGGCCGCGGTTTCGCCCCGGGGTATGGGGGCGAGTTCGGGCGACTCGTGCAACACGGCGTAGGGGAAGGCCTTGCTGAGAATCTGCTCTGTGCAGCCATAGGGGTAATTGACCAGGTAAGTGGAGAGCGCGTCCACCAGCGGCAGGGGCAGGCCTGAGAGGCTGGCCTCGACGTTGGCGTATTCAGCGTACATGCTGCGCCCGACCGGCACCACCTGATTGTCGGACTTCACAAAACCGGCCTTGAAGCTGGTCATGCGGGGAGAGGCCGGGCGTACCGACAAGGTGATCGGGCGCTTGACCACCACTTCGCTCCCGTCGAGGCGCCTGGCGCTGGCCACGAAGTTGACCCGGGCCTCGCCCAGCACGGCGTTGGCCTTGAGCCGGAACACGGCCTTGCCTTCGCGCCCTTCGTCAATGCTCAGGGCGGGTTCGGGCTGGCGCATGAAGCTGAGGCCCCCCGTGTCGTCCAGTTCGACCTTGACGTTGACCGTAAGGCCCTGGCCGCTGTCCTCGATGTTGTTGGCAATGGCGGCGGTCACTTCAAACTCGTCGCCCGGAGCCACGGCCACCGGCAGGTCCGGCGTGATGATCAGCGGGCCGCGCACCGTGGTTTTGCGCGAGGTTTCGCCCACGGCCTGGTCCGAGGCGGACACGGCCATGAGGCGTAGCGTGCCGTTAAAGTAGGCCGGCACTTCCCATTCCAGGTTCACGCCTTGCGGGCCCACGTCCAGCACGCCCGACCAATAGACCACCGAGGGCTCGGCCTTGCGTTTGAAGGGGTTGAGCTGCTCGGGCGCGGCCCTGGCCACCAGCATGTCGGCCGCGAAGTCGCCGCCGAAGGCCGAGCGGTTCATCAGGTAGAATTCCGGCATGATCAGGTCGAGGTTCTGCATGGTGGCGACCATGAGCGGATTCTGACGCAGGAAGTAATCCATGGGCGAAGGCGTCTTATAGCTGGTGAGCTGCAAAATGCCCTCGCTCACGGCCCAGACCACGGCCTTGCCGGGCTTTTGGGCGCTGACCTTCATGCTGAGTACGTCGCCGGGCTGGACCAGCTCGGGCGCTTCCAGCTTGAGGTACATGTTGCGCTTGGCGATATTGGCCACGAACGGCGCCACCGCGTAGGTGTGCGGCGTGCTGTGCACGGCATCGGAGTTGATGTTGCGCACCAGGGAAACGCTGACGAAAGCCCGGCCCTCAAAGTTGGCCGGCACGGTCAGGGTTTGCACGGAGTCGCTGGTGTCGGCCCGGAACCACTTGTGGGCGTAAACCCGGTCGCTTTCAATGGTGATAAGCCCGCTGCCGGCGTAGGGCGCGCTCACGAAAATGCGCATTTCGTCGCCGGCGTTGTATTCTCTTTTATCCAGGTGCACGCGCAGGGCCGCGTCGCGCTCCAGGCCGAAGCGGCGCTGCGCCCCGCCGGCCACCACGTAGGAGAGGTTGCTGCGGGTAACGTCCTGCCCGTCTTTGAGCGTGAGCACAAACTCGCCGGTCTTGTCGGTGGGTAGGGTTATTTCCAGGCCGCGCGCCGCGTCCACACTCACCTTTTCGTCGCGCACGCCAATGAGCTTGCGCACGTTGTCGTAGCGGTAGCGGCCGGAGCTGTCGCGAATGAGCGAAGCCACGTAGGTCACTTCGCTGATGTTCAGGCTGAGGTCGTCCAGCCCGATGCGCTCCAGATTATTGTCAATGGCGATGAAGGAGACCTTTGCTTCGGAGTCGGAAGCCAGGAAGTCCAGCTTGGCTTCGGAAGTCCAGCCCACCAGGGCCTCCAGGGGCGAGACCAGGAGCCGGGCCGAGGCGGAAACGCTGCGTCCGCCGCCCTGTTCAAAGGCTTCGGCCTCGAAAGTCAGCCAGTAGGTGCCGCCGGAGAGGCGGTCGGCGGGGATGACGAACGTGGCTTCGCCGTTCTCGTCGGTTTCGTCGCTGCTCAGGCGGTTGGAGTAGCTCGAGCCCCAGTTGCCCGGGTCGTAGAAGGAATAGCCCTTGAATTTGTTGAAGGACAGGCGGGTGGGCGAGAGCGAGTAAGAAGCTTCCACCCGGTTGCCAACGGCGGCGGTGCCGTAAAGGTTTTCCACCTTAACCTGGCCGACCAGGTTTGCGGGTTTAACCCAGCCCTTGACCACGGCCGGAATTTCCACAAACGAGGCCCGCACTTTCAGGTTGTCCGGCTGGAATTCCTCCACCTGCACGTTGGCCGAGCCGATCAGGCTGTTGGAGAGGTAAATATCCAGATTGTAGCGCCCGGTGGGGTAGTTTTCGTCCATGGGGATATCCAGGTCATACATGCCCTGGGTATCGAGCTTGAAGGCGTTTTCGTAAACCTTGTTGCCGCGCGGGTCGAGCAGGCGGGCTTTCAGCGGGAGCCCCGCCATTTCGCCGGCGTCCCAGCTGCCGGGTTTGGCAATAAGGCCGAAGCGCAGGTTCTCGCCGGGGCGGAAGATGCCGCGCTCGCTGAAGCTGAACACGCTCACCCCGTCCTTGTTGATGGCGCGGCCGGCCGTTTCCGGGAAGTGCGACATGGAAAGGCTGCGGGTGCTGTCGTTAAGCGGCAGATAGGCGAAGTCGTTCCCCTTGGCCACGGTGATGGCCACGGGCTTTTTCTCGTCCGTAAAGCCGGAAAGCTCGGGCAGGGCCACCCGCCCGAGCGAGTTGGTGTACATGGAGAACACCGGCAGGCCGTTGCGGCCCAGCACCTGCACCCGGGCTTCGCGCACCGGGCCGCCCTTGGCGAAGGAGCTGACGAACACGTCGCGCTCGCCGCTGGCGCCCTGCTTGGCGGTGATGCCCAGGTCGGTCACCAGCAGGAAGCGGGTGTCGGATACTTTGTGGTTGTCGTTCAGGTAGCCGGAAAGCTTGAGGTAGAAAATGCCCTTGCCGCCCTTTTCCAGAAAGGGGGTAAGGTCGACGGAGCTGTAGTCAGGCTGATAACCGTTGGAAACCGTGGTTTTGTAGATATTGCGGAATACTTCGCTCACATCTTCGAATTCCAGGTTGCCGCTTTCGTCGTAGTAGTAATAGTCGCCGGAGGAAGCGAAGTCGGTGGAAGCCAAGCCGCGCTGGGTGGCCTGGGTGACCAGCAGGTTCAGGTATTCCGGCCGCACCCGGTGGGCCGTGACCATAATCTCGTCAAGGCCGCGCGACATGATCGCCAGCTTCCGGGCGCCGCCCATGCTCAAAATGGTGCCTTCCTGCATGATGCGCAGCTCGGGGTCGATGCCGGGCACCTGGCGGATTTCGGCAAATTCGTGCAGTTTGTAGTCGGTTTCGCTGGGCACGGCGCCGCCGGGGCAGGCAATGTACATGTAGCGCCCGCCGGTGGCTCCGTAGGTGAAGGAAACGGCGCCGGTCATCTCTTCCAGCGCGGCGTCGGGCTTAAGGTCCACCGGTTGCGCGGCGGCCAGGTCTTCAGCCGTAATCTGGTCGGGCGGAATGTCGCTCCAGTCGGTGCGGCGCTTGTGCTTCGTATCCTCGCCGGGGCGGGAATAGGGCAGCAGCACGGCCTTGACGGACTTTTGCACGGCCGCCGCCTCCAGTTTGCGGGTGAAGGCGAGCATGAGCACCTGCTTTTTGTCCTGATCGTCGCTGGTGACGATGGTGTTGTCCATGTTGTCCAGGCTGACAAAGGTATCCTGCCCGACCACGTTCGTCCCCAAAGTGACGACCTTGGGAGTTTCTCCCTTGCCGCCTGGGCGCTTCACGCCCTTTTCCACGCGCAGCTGCACGGCCGTGGTCACCGGCGGCAGACCGGTAACGCGGGCGCTGACGTAAGCGCGGGTTTTGTCGTCGTTGCAGGTGATTTCAACCTTGTCGACCTTAACTGTCGACTTGGAGCTGGTTATGGAAATGCGCTCCTCTTTCTCCTTGGCCGGCGGCAGGGTGATGGAGAGATTTTTCTCCAACTGGGCCGGATCGATGGTAAAGGGGTAGGCGCTGACGGTGGCCGAAAGCATGATGTTGCGCGGATTTTGCGGGTCCACCAGGAACTGGAAGCTGGAAAGCTCCAACGTGTAGTCGCGGGAGGTAAACTCGTAATAGGGTTTTTCGATAACCACGTTGTCGCCCAGCCTGGCTGGCGCGCTCATCCTGAACTTGGCGTCGGTGGGGAACTGTTCGAGCGTGATGGTGGTCTTGGCCGAGTAGCTGTAGGTATCGCGCCTGGTTTCCCACGGGCTGTCAAAGCTCGGGCTGCTCTTCCAGCCCTTGTCGTCCGGCTGGAGGAAATCCCAGTTGTTGCGGCACAGGACAAGGCCTTCCTTGTTGCCGTAGTATTTTTTACAGGCGGCCTCGTCGATGGAGAGCGTAAGCGTGAAGTCGGCAAAACGGCCGCCCTCCTTGGCGTAGATGGCGCCGTCGTAGCCGAGCTTGACGAACAGCTTGGGATCGAGCGGTTTAACTTCGTTCCGGTTGCCCATATTGTCGCCTTTGCTGGACGGGTCGCCGTTTTCGACGGAGTCGTCGCGCAGGAGCATGTTCGCGGGCTGGTCGTCGGTAATTTTGACGTCCTTTTCCTTGTCGCCGCTCAGGGCCAGGGCGGTGACCACCAGGCCCAGCAGAATGAGCAGGGCCAGGCCGGCCAGAATTTTCACGTTGCGCAGCGGGCCGGGAATGAAAGAAGGGAGTTTGCTTGAAAGCTCGTCGGCCTTGCGGTTTACGTCGGCGGTTATTGCGCCCATGCCTTCCTTGAAGGCCTTGCCGGCGTGAAATTCGCTCAGCTTCCAGTGCTTGCCGCCGCCCGGCTCGCCGGCGGCTTTCCCGCCGGTTTCCTCCTGGCTGTCCCGGCTTGAAGAAGCGCCGTTTTCGTTTTCCTGATCCGGGGTGTTGTTGTCTTCCGGGTTCATAACCGTCTCCTGGCCGCCATATCGGGCTATAAGTAATTAAATTTCGCGTTGTTTGAAATCGGGGCAGGGCGGCGTCATAACCCCCCAACCGCCATGGAAAGATAACTAATTACCAGTATGTCAAATACGGGTGGCGGTCAATGACGGGACAAGGCCGAAAGGCGGAAAAGCCGCTTGACATCCCCGGCGCGCTGGACTATGTAGCAACGCTTCGGCAAGCATGATTTGCGTCCGTCGTTTGTCGCGCGCGCCGTTAAAACCCAGTTCACCACCCGCCGCAAATGCCCTGGTAGCAACAGGCAAGGGGCACAGACGGGCGGCGGTTTATTTTTGTTGCAACCTACTTTTTATACCAGCTTAAGGAGCCTCAATGCCCACTATCAACCAACTGGTCCGCCAGGAGCGCAAGAAAGTCCAGAAGCGCAAAAAAACTCCGGCCCTTCAGGCCTGCCCGCAGCGCCGCGGCGTATGCACCCGCGTGTACACCACCTCGCCGAAAAAGCCTAACTCCGCCCTGCGTAAAGTCGCCCGCGTGCGTCTTTCCAACGGCATGGAAGTGAGCGCTTACATCATGGGCGAAGGCCACAACCTGCAGGAACACTCCGTGGTGATGATTCGCGGCGGCCGTGTAAAAGACTTGCCCGGTGTGCGTTACCACATCGTGCGCGGCACCCTGGACACCTCCGGCGTGAACGACCGCCGCAAGAGCCGCTCCAAGTACGGAGCCAAGCGCCCGAAATAAGATTTTCGGTAAATTTGTTTTACGGCGCGCGCCTTGGCCTTTGGCCTGGCCGCGCTTATGTCCCCAATCCAGGGTTCAGGTTTTGGGATTGGCGAATACCTCGCCCTTCCCCGCTCCTGGCCGAACCTTAATACTTTTTGAGGAGTATAACATGCCCCGTAAAGGTCCAATTCCGAAAAGGGAAATTCTTCCGGATCCGGTCTACAACAGCCGCCTGGCCGCCCGCTTCGTCAACCGCCTGATGTACGACGGCAAAAAAGGCGTGGCCGAAAAGATTTTTTACTCCGCTCTGGAGCAGTTGGCTGAAAAGACCAGTGAAGATCCGATCAAGGCTTTCGAGAAGGCCATCGACAACATCAAACCCTTCATGGAAGTCAAGTCCCGCCGCGTGGGCGGCGCCAACTACCAGGTTCCCATGGAAGTGCGGCCCGACCGCCAGATTTCCCTGGCCATCCGCTGGATGATCAACTACTCCCGCGCCCGTGGCGAAAAAGGCATGATCAACAAGCTGGCCGCCGAACTGGTGGACGCTTTCAACGGCCGCGGCGGCGCCGTGAAAAAACGCGAAGACACCCACCGCATGGCCGAAGCCAACAAAGCCTTTGCCCATTATCGCTGGTAGAAAATATTTTCTTTATTTTTAATTGAGCAATACGCCCGCCGCCGCCGACCCGAGGCGGCGGCGTCTGTAAGAGGGCGCGGCGTATAAAGCTCCAGGAGTTACCCAAGTGTCCAGACAAGCCCCTTTGTCCAAATATCGCAATTTTGGCATCATGGCCCATATTGACGCCGGCAAAACCACCACTACCGAGCGTATTCTCTATTATACCGGCGTGTCCCACAAGCTGGGCGAAACCCACGAAGGCCAGGCCACAATGGACTGGATGGAGCAGGAACAGGAACGCGGCATTACCATTACCTCCGCCGCCACCACCTGCTTCTGGAAAGAACACCGCCTGAACATCATCGACACCCCCGGCCACGTGGACTTCACCATGGAAGTTGAGCGAAGCCTGCGCGTGCTCGACGGAGCCGTGGCCGTGTTCGACGCCGTGGCCGGCGTTGAACCCCAGTCTGAAACCGTGTGGCGCCAGGCCGACCGCTACGGCGTGCCGCGCATTTGTTTTGTCAACAAGATGGACCGCATCGGCGCCAACTTCGAGCGCTGCGTCGAGATGATCAGGGACCGCCTGAAAGCCAAGCCCATTCCGTTGCAGATTCCCATCGGCAGCGAAGACAAGTTTGAAGGCGTGGTCGACCTGGTCACCGGCAAAGCCACTTTCTTCGACAAGGAAAGCAAGGGCGCGGAATTTACCGTCACCGACGTTCCGGACAACCTCAAGGACCAGTACGAGCTCATGCACGCCGAAATGCTGGACGCCGTGGCCGAAGAGGACGAAGCGCTGCTGGAAAAGTACCTGAGCGGCGAAACCCTCACCGAAGACGAAATTCACTCCTGCGTGCGCAAGGCCACCATTGCCCGCAACATCGTTCCCGTGGTCTGCGGCTCGGCCTTCCGCAACATGGGCGTGCAGCCGCTCCTGGACGCCGTGGTCGAATACCTGCCCTCGCCGCTTGACATCGAGCAGATGACCGGCACCGACCCGGACGACCCGGAAAAGGAAATCGTCTGTCATTCCGACGACAAGGAACCCTTGGCCGGCCTGATTTTCAAACTCTTTTCCGACCCGTACATCGGACACCTTTCGTTCTTCCGCATTTACTCCGGCACCATCGAGTCGGGCCAGACCGTTCTTAACGCCAACACCGGCAAGAAAGAGCGCGTCGGGCGCCTGCTGCAGATGCACGCCAACAAGCGTGAGGAAATCAAATGGGCCGGCGCCGGCGACATCGTCGCCCTGGTGGGCCTGAAGCAGGTTTCCACCGGCGACACGCTCTGCGCCATGGACCGCCCGGTGCATTTGGAATCGCTGGACGTGCCGGAACCGGTTATTGAAGTGGCCATCGAGCCCAAGACCAAGGCCGACCGCGACGCCCTCTCCGCCGCCCTGAACAAGCTGGCCAAGGAAGACCCCTCTTTCCGCGTGAAGGGCGATGAAGAAACCAACCAGACCCTGATCGCCGGCATGGGCGAACTGCACCTGGAAATCATTGTCGACCGCCTGCTGCGTGAATTCAACGTAAACGCCAACGTGGGCAAGCCCCAGGTGGCCTACCGCGAAACCATCACCAAGCCGTCCAAAGAAGACATGAAGTACGCCAAGCAGTCCGGCGGACGCGGCCAGTACGGCCACGTGGTGATCGAAGTCGAACCGAACCCGGAAAACGGCTACGCTTTCGAAAACGGCATTGTCGGCGGCGTCATTCCCAAAGAATACATCCCGGCCGTGGACAAGGGCATGCAGGACGCGCTCAAGAGCGGCGTCATGGCCGGCTTCCCGGTGGTTGACCTTAAGGTCAGGCTGGTGTTCGGCTCCTACCACGAAGTGGACTCTTCGGAACAGGCCTTCTACATCGCCGGCTCCATGGCCATCAAGGAAGCCATGCGCAAAGCCTCCCCGGTGTTGCTCGAACCGATCATGGACGTGGAAGTGGTCACCCCGGACGACTACGTGGGCGAAGTTATGGGCGACCTGAACGGCCGCCGCGGCCGCGTGCAGAACATGGAAGCCCGCGCCGGCTCCCAGGTGGTGCGCGCCCAAGTGCCGCTTTCCGAAATGTTCGGCTACGCCACCGACCTGCGCTCCAAAACCCAGGGCCGCGCCAACTTCACCATGCAGTTCCACCACTACGAACGTGTCCCGGCCCAGATTGCCGAGGAAGTTGTCAAGAAGCGCACAGCTTAAGCGCTGCGCCATACCCAAGCTATAAAGCGGGCGGTCCGAAAGGGCGCCCGCTTTTTTATGACCACTATTCCCCGGCTCTCAAAAGACCTCAGTCTGAGGTATCCGAAGGGGCGCAGGGTTCGGCCCGACCCGGGCCGCAGTCCAGGGTGTGGTCCAGGAGTTCGGCCGGCAAATCCGGCAGCCTGGGGACAATGGCGTCGGCCTCTTCAGCCGGGGGCTGGTCCGGAGCGGGGGCCACGGGAGCGGGCGGCGCAGGGATTGCGGGAATGGCCGGAGCCTGATCAGCTTCTTGCGGAACCGGGGCGGCTTCGCGCGGCGGCAGGACCGGTACCGTTTCAAGCGGGATTACGGGAGTCGGGTGGACTTGGGGCTTGGCCCAGTTGGCCGGCAGGCCTTCAAACATGATTACCGGCACGGCATCGTAACCCAGGCGGCTCAAACGGGCCTGGTTGCGCATGGTGGAAAAGCGCAGCCGCAGTTCCTGCCAGAAAGACAGAACCGGGGCCTGGTAAGTGCCGGCCAGGCGCTGTTCGGCCATGTCCTCCAGAGCGGCGGCCAGCCCCTGGCCGGATGCCAGGCGCTGTTCCAGGTCGGCAATCATGGCCAGGTCGTCTTCGTTCTCGGCCACGGCGTAAAAGCTGGCCGCCTTGTCGAACGCGCGCGCGGCGTGCAGGCAGGACGGGCAGGACGGGGAAATATAGACCGAAACCGGGCTGTTCGGGTTGGCCAGGAGCAGGCGCGGCGCCATAACCTCGTTCAGCACCGGCCCCAGGTTCAGCAGGAAAAGCAGCAGCCAGAGCCCACCCATCAACCCGGCGAAAATGCGGCGCGGCACCACCAGAGTGGTGAACTTGGAGCGCAGGGCTATCCAGGAACAGAACAGCAGCAGGGCCAGAATCAGGCAGTTGGTGCAGGGAGCCAGAAACAACATCACCAGAAGGAACAGGCAGTCGCCCAGCAGGAAGAACAGCGCCACCAGCGCGGCCAAGGTACGCAGCCGGAGCAGCGCCAACAGGGTCATCAGCCCGAACAGGGCCGTGGCCGCCCACCAGGGGGAAATGCCGAAAATACGCACATTTTCCACTACCTGGCAGCCGCTGGTGATGCAGACGAGTTCCGTCCCGATTCCCAGGGACATGAAAATACACCAGCCCAGGCCCAATAACGAAAAAATCAACCCCGGCACCGGAATGCTCAAAGATCTGCCGAACAACATTTCGCGCTCCTTATCTGGAGTGCCCCGGCCAACACAGGCTCAAAGGCAGCCCGAACCGCGGCAGGTAAGTAGTTTGCTCCGCCCGCCCGCGCCGCTGCGCCAAAAGAGCGCGACGCCTGACGAACCCGATTAGAATAACTTTTTCCCCGGCTGGAAACAAGGGAAATCGCCTGACCTTACATCCAGTGCTTTCTGGAAAGATAGCGCCAGAGGATCAGGCAGATCACCGCCGTGACGGCGCTGATAAGGATGGCGGCCCAGGGGCTTTCCTGCAGGGGCAGCCCCACGTTCATGCCGTAAAAGCCCACAATGACCATGGGCACGGTCAAAATAAGGGTGATGGCGGCCAAAAAACGCATGGCCATGCTCATGTTGTTGGAAATGAGCGCGCCGGCGGTCTCGTTGATGGTGCTGATAATCTGGATGTATATCCCGGCCATGTCGGCGGCCTGGCGGCATTCGGTGGCCGCGTCGTCCAAAATTTCCCGTTCCGCCTTCTGCTCCGGCTTGAGGAAGCCCGCGGTGGCCTGCATTTTTTCCAGAAGCGCGTAGTTGCCCTTGAGTGAAGTGGCGAAATAGACCAGGGCTTTTTCGATCTGCATCATGGCGGCCAGGTCTTCGTTGCGCATGCTGCGGTGGACGGCCTGCTCCACTTTTTCGGTCATGGCGTAAAGTTCCTGCAGGTAGGTGATGTACAGGGCGCAGGCCCGGAACAGGATGCTCAGGGCGGCCGTCAGGCCGGAATCGGGCGCCGGGCCGTGCGTCTTGGCGTCCAGGAGCGAGCGGATCAGGTCGGCCCGGCCGCACACGGCCACGGTGGCCGTGGGGGCCAGAATCAGCCCCAGCGACACGGTGCGGTAAGGAGACTTGTCGATCAACCCGGTGCGGTAGGGCACCCGGAAGACGATCAGGGTAACGCCCTGCTCCGTGACCATGTACGGCCGCTCCGAGGGGTCCAGGCTGTCCGTGAGATGGTCCATGGGAATACCGAAACGGCTGGAAACCTGTTCCAGTTCTTCCGGAGTGGGGGCGGAAAGGCTGACCAGGCACCCGGCCTCGTGCGCCTCCACGGGAGTTACGCCGCCTTTTTTCGCGTTGCCGTTGCCGGGGCCTGACGGACCGCTCCCGCCCAGGCGCAGATATTCAAGCATGCCCCCTCCCTTGCGCATCTCCATGATGTTTTCAAAAACCAGTTCCGGCGTGATGCCGTTCATGCACCCGCCGTCGCCCGGGCAGGCGTCCCCGCCGTGCAGCGAACAGGGGCGGCAGGGCATATTCAGCTCCAACACCTTATTTTTGCCTTCCGGCGGGTAAAACCCCCACTCGCGGGTGGTGGGCCCGAACAGGGCCAGCACCGGCAGCCCCACCCCCACCCCCAGATGCATAGGGCCGGAGTCGCCGGTCACCAGCACCGAGCCGCGCTCCAGAATGGCGCAAAGCTCGCGCAGGCTGGTGGCATTGGAAAAGTCACGCGCGTCTGGAGCAGCGCCCGGAACGTACAGGCCGGGCAAAGGTTCCCCCTGCCCCACCACCAGAAAATTCAGGCCGTGCCGCTCAAGCTTCAGAATAAGCTCGCGCCAGTACGCGGCCGGCCATTCCTTGCGCGAGTGGGTGGCATAAGGGTGCAGAATGACCAGCCCCTTTTCCCCGTTCGGAAAAATGCGCGCCAGCCGCCGGCCGGCTTCTTCGCGTTCCTGAGCGCTCAGATAAATTTTCGGCGCCAGGGCCGGGGCTGGCGGCGCGGCGCTTTCCACGGCCAGGGCGTAGCGTTGCGGCACATTGAAGCGGCGCAGCCTTTCCGAGCAGCCCCGGCCTTTGCAACGCAAAAACAACCTGCGGCGCAAGGAAAATTTGGGGTAACGCCGCACCCGCCCCTGCCAGAGCAAGGCGAGCAGGCGCGAGCGCAAACTGGCGTGCAGATCCAGAAGTTCCTGCCCGGCAAAACGCCGGGCCAGTTCTTTGAAGGAGGAAGCGGCGTTTTTCAGGTCCGCCGCCGTCAGGCCGACAACTTCGTCCACGGCCGGGTGGTTAAGGAACAGGGGCGCGTATTGTTGCCTGGTCAGCACGGTAAAGCGCCAGCCGTGCTCCCGCGCCCAGTAATCCAGCACGCCGGTCAGCAGGGCCACATCGCCCAGGGCGCTCAGGCGGCAAACCACTTTGCGCGTTTGGGGAATCTCCTGGCGGCTGTCCGGCAAAACCGCCGCCCTTGTAACCGCCTGACGGGTATTGTTCGAAAAGTTGTCGGGCATGATGATTATATAGCAGGTTTCTATTTATTTTAAAGCTTCTTGCCTGTATAAAGTAGGTATTGATACAGGAGCAGATACGCCGTATTCACATGAGTTCTTCAACAAAACCAGCTTTATCCGACCCCGGGCATATGGAGCAGCCCCAGCATCTGCACCGAAGCACGCGCCTGACCCTGCTTTCCGTCGGCCTGCTGCTGGTGATGCAGGCCATAGGCCTCGGCTTTTATATTTTCACCAGGCTTGCGGAATCAAGCCTGCGCGCAAATTACGGCCTGAGCCTGTGGAGCGTGATTTCGCTCCTGGCCGGCTTCTGGCTAGTCATACGGGCTTGGCAGTCTTCCGGCAAGGAAAATGTTGGACAGCCGATCCTGCGCAAGGACGCTCTCGGCCGGGTAAGCGCAAACCTCACCCTGGCCACGCTCGGCGCGACCATGCAGGAAGGCCTGGCGCTCCTGCGCGACGGGAAAATCATCTACGCCAACAACTCCCTGAACTACCTCCTGGGCACCCAGGAGGAAGACTTGCTGGACACGGACATTTACCAGCACATCCACCCGGAAGACGCCGGCCTGCTCGACTTGCAGCCCATGCCCGCGCCCGGCCACGGCAACCCGGGTGGCCAGGCCCTGCCCCCCGAAGGCCCGCCGGCCGCCCTGCCCCTGCCCCGGCGCTGCACCCTGCGCATGGCCACCAGCCTGGGCGATCACCGCTGGGTGATTTGCAACGTGCACAATATCTACTGGGAAAACGCGCCGGCCACCATGATCTTCTTCGAAAATCTCGGGCCGCTGAAGCAGGCCCAGCGTTCACTCCAGGAAAGGGAGCAGGAGTCGCGCATCCTGCTGGAACGCACGCCTCTGGCCATTGCGGTCTTCGACGCGGTCGGGCAGATGAAAATAGCCAACAGCCTGTGGTATTCGTTCTGGAGCAACGTCACCGGCCCCTCGCCGCGCGGCTTCAACATCCTTACCGAGCCGCTCCTGCCCAGGCCGGACCTGACGCGCGCCATCGAACAGGCTTTCGCCAAAATCCCGAGCGCGGTCAAGAACCTGGAGCACAGCACCCCTTGGGGTGAGACGCGCTGGTTCGATTTGGGCTTCCACCCCATGCTTTCGCCCACCAATAACATCATGGGCGTAATCATGGTGCAGCAGGACATTACCGACATGACCCGCTCCACCCGCCGTCAGCTCGAACTGGGCGCGCAACTGGCCGAAGCGCTGCGGCAGCTCCGCGAACGAAAATTAAATTAGGGGCTGTTTCCCAGGAAACGCCGCTTAATTGTGTTTCCCGAGTTATTCAAGAATGGAAAAACCGGCGGCCCGGATAGCCGCGATACCGACGGCGCCGGGGCGCCGTATTTTTACCAGGCCGCCCACGGTTTCCACTATGGTCGAGGGAAGCCCCCCGGCCGGCTCGGGTCCGTCCAGCACCACGCCGCCCCGGGCGGCCAGCAGAAGCCAGGGCTCCAGTTCCGAGGCGCTCCTGGCGGCCGGCTGCCCGTTCAAGTTGGCGCTTGAAGAAACCAGCGGCCGCCCGGCCATTTTGCTCAGGGCCGCGGCCACGGGGTGGGAGGAAAGGCGCACCGCCACCTGGCCGGTGCCGGCGCTCAGAGCCACCGGCAACGAGGAAAGGGCCGGGAACAGAATGGTCAGAGGGCCGGGCCAGAACGCCCCGGCCAAATCCAGCGACAAGCTGCCGCCGCCCCCTGCGCTCACGTTGGTCAAAAGCCGCAACTGCTCCGTATGACCAATGATCACCGGCAGGGCCGAGCCGTAAGGCCGGCGCTTGGCTTCGTAAACTCCGTTAACGGCGGCCGGGTTGAGGGCGTCGCCCCCCAGAGCGTAAAAAGTCTCGGTGGGGTAGAGCAGGAGCTTCCCTTCCCGAATGGCGGCCACAGCCTCCTCTTGACTCACGCTGTTCATGTTTGGCAAAGTAGCAACAAATCTTGCCATTGTACACCACAACAATTATCCCCGCCGGACGCCCGGCGCACCTGATATGGCGAAATGCATCATTCTCTCGGTCGGCCGGCTGAAAATCCCCTTCTGGAGGGAAGCGGCCGACTATTACCGCAAAAAGCTGCGCCACACCTGGAAAGTTGAAGAAATACAAGTGCGCGACGGCGACGCCGCCCTAGGACCGGACGAGCGCAAACGCCAGGAAGGGGTGCGGCTCCTGACCGCCCTGCCGCCGGCCTCCAGCGGGGCCGTGCACATTTGCCTGGACGAGTATGGCCGGGAAATCAGCTCGCAAGACCTGGCCGGCCTGCTCCAGGAGTGTCAGATGGAAACCCGCGTCCCCTGTTTTATCATCGGCGGCGCCTACGGGCTAAGCGCCGAAGTGTTGCAGCGCGCGCACCGACGCCTCAGCCTGAGCAAACTGACTTTTACCCACGAACTGGCCCAGGCCCTGCTTTGGGAGCAGCTCTACCGGGCGGATTCAATTTTGCGTAATACCGGCTATCACCATGAATGATTTCCGCACCACCATTGACCAGGGAAAACCGGGAATATAGCTGGTCCCGAAAATCAGAGCGCGGGGTTCGCCCCGCGCCCTGATTCCTGCATGGCCTGTTTATACCGTCGCCGCGGCTGCGTAGCGGTATTCGCCGTTCTCTTCCAACCCGTAGAAACGGGTGTAGGAAAGGCGCCAGATATTGTCCAGGTGCCCCGACACGTCGATCTTGTTCTTGATCAGGTACTGCCAGAAACCGCTGTTGCCGATGTCGCCTTGGAGCAGCACGCCCTTGACCACCCCATCGCGGATTACCAGCTTTTCGTAGCGGGCGTTGTCTTCGCGGGTCAGCACCAGATCGTTCCCGGCCGGGGCGAGGTTGCCTACGGACAGAGTTTGCAGGCCGTAGAAGTTGACGGTGTTCTTGAGGGCGTAAGTATCGTCGTAAACGGCGCTTTGCCCGCACATGTTCCGGGCCGCCACCTCGCCCTGCTTGACCGCGTTGGGCCAGATGCCGGACAGGCCGGTGACGTCGCCGGCCGCGTAGACATCCGGGGCGGAAGTACGCATGCCCTCGTCCACCTTGACGGCGCGCTCGGCCTCGATGCCGCTCTCCCGCACCCAGTCCACGGCCGGGCGCACGCCCGTGGCCGCGACCACAAAGTCGCAGGGCAGGCGCTCGCCGCTGCCGAGGAGCACCGCCGTGACCTTGCCGGCCGGGTCGGACTCGGTGCCGCTCGCGCCGGCGCCCAGGCGAAAGGCGCAGCCATGCGCCTCGAACCGGGCCTGGTAGACGGCGGCGGCGTGCTCGTCCAGTTGTTGCGGCAGGACGCTGTCGGCCGTGCCGACCACCGTAACCTTTCCGCCCAGCTCGAGCAGCCCGCAGGCGGCGTCCAGCCCGACAAAACCGGCCCCGACCACCACCGCCCGCCGTCCGCCGGAGGCGGCTTGCGCAATGGCCTTGGCGTCGGCGATATCCCGCAGGCCGAAGACGTTTTTGGCCGTGCGCAGCGCGCCCACCGGCGGAACGGCGCTGACCGCGCCGGTGGCGATCAGCAGCCGGCCGTAGCTTACCGGCCCGCCGGAGTCGGTATGGACCAGTCCGGCCGCCGCATCAATACGCTTGACGGTGACGCCGCCCAGCCAAGTCAGGCGCGGGCTCTCGAACAGCCCGTCCGGCGCGAAGTTCAGGCTCTCCAGGCTGCGGCCGCCGCTGATATAGTGGTGGAGCATGCAGCGCGAATGCACTTCCCGGTCGGTGGAAATGCAGACAATTTCGTCATCCGGGCGCAAATTACGGATGGTTTTGGCCGCGGCAACGCCGGCGGCGCCCACCCCGATAATCACATGTTTCATTTCACGTCCTCCAAATCCGGCGTGTCGGCCGCCACCTCTTCAATCCACAGCGCCCCGGTCGGGCAGGCCCGCACGCAACTGGGGCCGGCTGCAAGGCGCACGCAAAAATCGCACTTGACTACCTTGGAACGGGTCAATTGGTCAGGCTTGGGCAGCCCATAGGGGCAGTTCATCACGCACATGAAACAGGCGGCGCACTTTTCCGGGTCGTAGCGCACCTGGCCGGCGGCCTGGTCGCGCTGGAGCGCGCCGCTCATGCAGGAAGAAACACACTCCGGCCGCGCGCAATGCCGGCAGAACAGCGGCAGGTAGCCGCCCTTGCCGTCCGCGTGAATGAAATTTCGCGCTTCATTCGTGGGGTCGGTCAGGTCGAGAGTGTAGACGCTCTGCTCCTCAACCGTAGCTCCGGGGTCAGGCGCGGTTCCGGGGACAGGCGCGGCCCGGTGCGCGTTCATGCAGGCCAGCGAGCAGTTCATGCAGCCGTCGCACTTGCCGGGATCGATAAAAATCCGCTTCATGGTTACCCCTCCTATATGCCGAGCGCCGTACGCTTTTCACTGATAATATCCTCCAGGATATCCGCTGTGGCTTTGGCGTCGGGGTTGATAATCACCTGCCCGCCGGTCAGTTGCTTCATGTCTTCGCACAATACTTTGCAGGCCAGGGGGCTGCCGGTGACAAAGGGCGGCAGGCCCAGGTGCAGCGGCAAACCGAGCGCCAGGGCGAAGGCGCCGTCGGCCAGGGCCTGCTCTTCCAGCCACTGGGCGGCGGAGAGCACCAGCGGCAACTGCGGCAGGTCGACGTCAAGCGCTTCGGCCAGTTCGGTGGCGACGATTTCCAGCCGCCCGATGGCCAGGCAGGGGCCGAAGTTCAAAACGGGCGGGATGCCGAGCTTCTTGCAGACGTCCTTGAGGCCCGGGCCGGCCAGGTCGGCGGCTTCGGGGGTCATCAGGCCGCAGTTTTCAATGCCGCCCGAGGAACAGCCGGCCGTGAGCACCAGGATGTCGCGCGCGATGAGCTCCTTGGTGAGATCCACGCTGAGCACGTCGTGCCCGCCGGCGGTCAGGTTGGAGCAACCCACCACCCCGGCCACGCCTTTGATCTTGCCGGCCACGATCAGATCGATGAGCGGCTGCCAGTTGCCGCCCAGGAATTTCTTGAGCGACACTTCAGACACGCCGGTCAGGGTGTTGTCGTTGCCGTGCCCGGCGCACAGGCGCAATTTGACTTTGTGGCGGCGCGCCTTGTAGGCCTCGACAACCTCTTCGATAATTTCCGTGGAAAGGCGCTCGCGGTCCGCAAAACGGAACTCCTTGAGTTCGGCGTTGGCTTTTTTGGCCACCGGGTCGATGCAGATCTGCTTGATCCGGAGCGCATCGCAGATGGGCTCGATGCCGGGCAGCGTACAGTTGAATTCGCTGAGCACGGCGTCAATGGCGCCGGTGGCGAGAATGGCTTCGCTGGTGTAGTTGTTGCCGGCGTGGCCGTCAAAAACCTCGGTGTAGTGGGCGCCGCGCAGTTGCAAATCCTGCCCCACGCAGGTGCAGCCCACCAGCTTGAAGCCCTTGGCGCCGGCCTTGACGGCCAGGGCCTTGACATCCGGGTCGGTCAGGCGATCTTGCAGGTGCACGAACATGGAGTGCTGGTGCCCGGTAATCATGATGTTGATATAGTCGGGGTCGATAACCCGCAGGCCCACCGGGGCGAAGCGCAGTTCAGGCTCGCCCAGCAGCACGTCGTTGAGCAGGTTGGTCAGGGTCAGCCCGTAAATGCCGGTGGAAATTCCCAGGCGCAGGCAGGCGAGCAGCATGTCGACCGGGTCGGAGCTCAGGTTGGTGGAGCACTTGACCACGCCGTGGAACACTTCGCCCTTGGCGCCGCCGGGCAGGATGCCCAGCTCCCGCCAGCGCTTGTAGCGCATGGGGTAAGCCAACCGCTCGACCAGTTCCATCTTTTCATACTCGGGCTTGTGCAGGTCGGCCAGCACGGCCTCGGCGACGGCAACGGCTTTTTTGTTAGGGTCGGCGGCGGTAATGCCGAATATTTCGCCCAGCCGGTTCAGCGCGTTCAGGCCCTTGAGCTCGCCGCCATGCGCACTCAGGGCCAGGGCCGTGTTTTTCAGGTTAAGGGCGGTATTTTCCACAATATGGATATAGCAGCCGGAGCCGGAAGCCACGGCCCGCAAAAAGTTACGGGTGACGATGGTGTCGGCGTTGGCGCCGCAGACGCCGCGCGGGGCCTTGGGCGTAATGCGGCAGGGGCCGTTGGCGCACAGGCGGCAGCACACGCCCTGCAGCCCGAAGCCGCACTTGACGGACTGGCTTTCCATACGGTGGTGGGCGGTTTCCATGGGCAGGTCGGCGATAAAGGCGCCGAGCGGCGCGTCCGCGTTCCGGCAGGTGGTGCAACTGAATTTCTGATTCATAAGATTCTTTTCTCCTCTCATCTTATAAATTTAAGTATTATAAATTCAAAGTTTGGCAAAGTCAGATATATTTAGTCCAAACTCAAACCCGGCCTCTCTCCCGGCCGGATTTTTCTCTTTTAAAAATTAAAACAGCGCGCCGCCGTCAAACCAGGTCGGACAGGCGGTTTTTCTTGAGTTCGTTCACGAACTGCTCCTGGATGTCGCGCAGCACCCGGCGCACGCAGCAACGTCCGCCCTGGTCGTTCGGGCAGGCGTAACCCTCCCGCAGACATTCGCTGATGTGCAGCCGGCCCTCCACCGCCTCGTAAATGCTGTAGAGGTTGATGGCGGCAAGGTCCGCGACCAACTCGTAACCGCCCTGCATGCCCCGGTAGCCTGTCAGCACCCCGGCGCGCTCCAGCTTTTTCAAAATCTTGTAGGCGTAGGGCTGGGGGATGTGCTCGGCTTCGCAAATCTGACCCACCGTCAGCCGGCCCTTGCCGGCCAGCGCCCGCACCACCCGGATGGCATAATCGTATTCGCGTGAAATAAACATGGTTTTTTCCGCATCCTTTGTCTGAATCCAATCATGCCTTTTTAGACCAATATTGTCAAGATTAGAAAACAAAATAGCGGCCGCTTCGCCCAAAAGCTCCTCAACTTGAGGAAACGCAGATTAATGAGGATTTTTGTTTCTTGGCAAGGAAGGCGAGTTCCGGGCGGAGCGAATTGTATCAAGACATACATGAGCTTCGCTCGGGAGGAGCCTGACGCGGCCAGGGAGCAAAAAGACCATTAATCTGCGTTTCCTTAATAAGGCATCAGGCAATGCCCAGGCTTTTCAGTATCGTCTCTCTTTTCTGGTGAAAATCCGCCAGGAATTCTTCCAGAAAGTGCTTGGCTTCGGCTTCGTTTTCGGCGTTCCGGCCATTTTTCATGATTGCGATGTTGCCGGCTTGCAGAGTGCGCAGCAGGTACGGCGCAACCTCGTTGCCGCTGCTGGCCGCGTCCAGGACGAGCTGGTCCATGCGGGACACCGCGACGCCCACTCCGGTGACCGGCGAGGCCAGGCAGCGGAGGTCGTCGCGCGTGCCGGCCAGGCGGCAGAT
The DNA here is from genome assembly GCA_031264465.1 of Deltaproteobacteria bacterium. Lineage (GTDB taxonomy): Bacteria > Desulfobacterota > Desulfovibrionia > Desulfovibrionales > Desulfovibrionaceae > WRHT01. The sequence goes on from JAISDX010000148.1 coordinate 39,825, forward strand.
GGCGGCGTTAAGGGCCCGGGCCGTCGCCCGGCAGCGTTCGGCGGCTTCCGGCGTCTGGCAGGGCAGGATGACGCCGACGCCCATGAGGTTGATGCAGACCGACAGCAACTGGGAGTAGTCCAGTTTGCCCCCGAGGCGCTCGCGCAGTTCTTCCAGGCCCTTGGGCGAGTGGCCGTCCTCGGCCAGCGCCGCGACGGCCGGCCGGTAAATTTCCTCCAGAAAGCTGGCCGTGCCCATGCCCACCTTGAGGGTCATGTCGATGCCGGCCGGTTCGCGCGTCAGGATGAAGCGCTGGGCGAGCATCCGTTCCCGGTACGCGGCCTCGCCCAGGGGCAACGCGCCGCGTACGTAAATATCCTTGCGGAAGGCGCGGTTCACGAAATAGTCATACAACTGCTGGTAGAGGAACGGGTCCGCCACCTTGTTCAGGTACTCCCGCGCCTCGTCCGACATGCCCAGTCCCTTGACGCTCTCGTGCGGCACGGCCGAGGCGGCGAAGTTCAGCCGCGCGCCGGCGAGCATTTCGGCCACGTCGCTGAAGTACATGATGTCCCAGTTGGCGTTGAAATATTCGTGGGCCAGGTAGCGCGGCGAAGCGTTCTTCAGGGCCTCGAAGCGGGCGCCCACGTTGCCCGAAGAGTGAAAATAATGCGGCCCCGCCTGAAAAATTCGCTCGGTGAACTCCAGCGCGCCCTGGATGCGCTCCAGGGAAGAAACGCCTTCGCCCAGGCGGCGGCCGTGCAGCATGAACAGCTTGCGCATGGGCTCAATGGCGGCCAGGCCCGGGTAGCAGTTGTAGGAAACGTAAAACGCCCCGCCGCGCTTCAGTCGCTTGTTGGCGAACTCCACAATCTGACGCCGGTTGGCGTCGTTGATCCAGGACCAGATGCCGTGCAGGGCTATATAGTCGAACTGCGGCAAATCCCGCCGGGAAAAGTCCTCGAAGCTGTCGTCGCACACCGCCAGGTCGCTGCCGGCGGCGCCGGCCAGCCTGGCGGCGAAAGCGGCCTGCTCGGAGTTGAAATCGGTGCCGGCGAAGGCGCCGGGGGAGGCGGCGGCATGCAGGTTGAGCGACAGCCCCTGCCCGAAACCCAACTCGCAATAGTTGAACTCTTCCGCCGGGGGCGGGGTCAACTGCTGGATGAGCAGGCAAAACCGAATGATTGCCGGTGAGAGTTCCTGGTAGTACCCAGGGATATAGGTCACGTCCGTAACATAACCCGATGACCAGTCCGCCATATCCGCCTCGCATGGTAACAAGTTTTCAATTATCCGCTATAAACTCTCTTGAATGGAGAGGAGAATATAGACAAGCCGCCTTGGACGCAACCCTGTTTTGCAATTCCGGCGCGCTGATAAAGAGGCGGAGCTTGCGCCCCGCCTCGGATCAGCCTTGAAAGCGGTCAAGGGTCAGTCGGGCAGACGTTCGCCCTTGGGCTTGATGAAATAGCCCATGATACAGCCGAGCATGGCGAGGAGGAGCCAGCCAAAACCGTGTTCGGAGAGCGGCAGCACATTGATGACGTTGGCGGCTTCAACGCCGTTCATCCTGGCAACGTCCAGAATGGCGTAAATGATGGTGAAACCCGTGCCGATCTTGTAAATGTTGTCGTTCCTGATGCGCTTGGCGAACAAACCGAGAACGGCCATCAACAGGTACGGCGGGAAGATGATCAGCAGAATCGGCACAGCGAAGGCCAGAATGTTGGCCAGACCGATGTTGGAGACCAGAGCGTAGGAGAAGCACACCAGGGTGACGATCACGTTGTACTTGAGCTTGCCGTTGGTCAGGCGGGTGAAGTAGGTGGCCGGGGCGCCGGCCAGAGCAGCGCCCGTGCTCAGGCAGGCCAGCAGCACCACGATGCCCAGGAAGACGGAACCGCCGAAGCCCAGTATGCTCTGGAACAGGGAAACCACCAGGTAGCCGTGCTGCACATTGGTGTCGTACACGGAAGCCGCGGTGGCGCCGACATAGCAGAGGCCGCCGTAGACGATGAGCATCAGGAAGGCCATCAGGAAGGAAGAGCAGACCACGGCCTTAACCTTTGATTCCGGCGTGGCGTATCCTTTGTTGGCCAAGTCCTTGGAAACGATGAAACCGAACACGACGGCGGTACAGGCGTCCAGAGTCTGGTAGCCGGAAATCAGACCCATGTACCAGACGTTGGGTTCGCGGGCCGGAATCATTTCGCCCACCGGATTGGCCATGCCGACGATGATCAGGCCGATCAGGCCAATCACCAGCAGTGGGGTCAGGAATTTGCCGATCATGTCGATCATTTTGCTTTCACGCACGCAGAACAGCCAGGCCGCGATGAAGTACAGAGCCGAATAGACGGGCAGGCCATAGGGGGTGTCGCCGATAATCGGGGCTACGCCCAACTCGTAGCTGACGGTACAGGTGCGCGGGCCGGCGATGTAGCCCACGCTGAGAATAATGCCGCCGCACATGATGCGGGCGGGCCAGTAGCCAAGACGGTAGAAAGTGCTTTCAAAACGGTCGATGGTTCTGGAGGTCAAAAGAGAACAGAAGGCCATGACCGCCAGCCCGATGTCCGCAAAGAAGTAGGCGATAAAGCCGAGGAACCAGCTATCGCCCGCGATAACGCCGATGTAGGGTGGAAAGATGATGTTGCCCGCTCCGAACAGCATGGCGAACAGGGCCAAACCGACGATTACGGAGTCGTACACCACGTTGTGCTGTTTGTTCATAAACCCTCGCTTGCGTTAAATGTTCACAGACCTGCGGCGGCGATTACAAAACCGACGCCAAACTCCGCCGAACCCGCCGTAAAGAGTGTCTGCAGTACTCCTTCCGGTTTCTTCCTGTCGTAAGTTGCAGCCGCTCGGGGCCTAAATACCCTGCGGCGGACAAAAGCCGCTCCAGGCCCTATGCCCGGAAAACGACAAAAAGCAGCCTTGGCATAAAGCTGCCAAGGCTGCTTTTTGTAACAGTAATTAGAGTGTTAAGAGAGAGAGAGAGAGAGAGAGAGAGAGAGAGAGAGAGAGAGCAAGGAACGTGCCGAAACTAGGCCGCGGAAGCGGTTTTGGCGAAAACCAGCGCGTTTACGAGCGAAGTTTGCCATGGCCTTTCTCTCTTCTTGTTTCCGAACAGGCGCGACATCAAACTCGACACTGGACGATTTTCCGGGAGGAGCGTCCGCACGCCTTTCGGTTTCTTCCAATGGAGGAATAAAATCTACGAGATACGGGATCCGGAGTCAAGAAAAAATTGCGGCACTCGCGACAATGGCGGCATAAAATTATAGCATATAATCC
>JAISDX010000003.1 GCA_031264465.1 Deltaproteobacteria bacterium
AAAGACGGGTGAAGGCAAGCCGCGTGCACGGGCGTGTCGCGAGCAAATGATATGACCGAATTAGGTAGCACATGAATTGACCGATGAGGAGTCTAAAAAGGAGGCTCCCATGCGTCCGATGGCGCGCATTCATGAGGTAGCTGCCATGCGTTTTTTGGAGATCAATGGGCGTTTCAGCCAGTGCGAACTCACCTGTGCGGGCAGACTGCGGAGGTGATGGGCGTTTCCTTAGCTGTTACCCGAGGCCACCGGCTTCAGCCGGTGTAGTATTCACTTTTTGCCCGGAGTTTTTCTGCCCGGGCCTTTTTGCCGGGGGCGCTCTTCCTGGCGGGGCTTTTTCCCGCAAAGGCCAGGTCCAGCACGTCCTGCAGTACAGCGGCGGTGTGGATGGTAATCTGCCCGAGCAGGTCCTTGGGAATGTCTTCCAGATCTTTCAGGTTCTGCTTGGGAATGATGGCGTGCCCAAGGCCGCGCCCCACGGCGGCCAGGATTTTTTCCTTGATGCCGCCCACGGGCAGCACGATGCCGCGCAGGGTTATTTCGCCGGTCATGCACAGGTCCGAGCGTACCGGGCGCCCGCTCAGGGCCGAGATCAGGGCCGTGGCCAGGGTTACGCCGGCCGAGGGGCCGTCCTTGGGCGTGGCGCCGGCCGGTACGTGGATGTGCATGTCGGTATTTTCGTAAAAGTCCGGCTCGATGCCCAGTTCCTTGGCCTGCCCCCGGGCGTAGCTTACCGCCGCCTGGGCGCTTTCCTTCATCACCTCGCCGAGCTGCCCGGTGAGAGTCAGCCGGCCCTTGCCGGGCATGGTGCTGACCTCGATGTGCAGAATTTCCCCGCCGTAGGGCGTCCAGGCCAGTCCCAAGGCCAGCCCGGGTGGGAAATTGACGCCGAGTTCGTCGTCCAGAAAGCGCGGCGCGCCCAAAAGCTCGTGTATTTTATCCAGGTCCACCCTGAACGGGGGCTTTTCGCCCTCGGCCTTGTGCCGGGCCAGCTTGCGGCAGATGGAGCCGATTTCGCGCTCCAGGTTGCGCAGACCGGCCTCGCGGGTGTACTCGCGCGTGATGCTCTCCAGCAGGCCGGGGCCATAGCTCACATCACCGGGCTTGAGGCCGTTCTCCTTGGCCTGGCGGTCCAGCAGGTAGTTTTCGGCAATGGCCACTTTTTCCTGCATGGTGTAGCCGGGCAGGCGGATTATTTCCATGCGGTCGCGCAGCGGCCCGGGGATGGTGTCCAGCGAGTTGGCCGTACAGATGAACATGGCCTTGGAAAGGTCGTAGGGCACGTTCAGGTAGTGGTCGGTGAACGAGAAGTTCTGTTCCGGGTCCAGCGCTTCCAGCAGGGCGGAAGAGGGGTCGCCGCGAAAATCTGAACCGAGCTTGTCGATTTCGTCCAGCATGATTACGGGGTTGCGGGTGCCGGCCTGTTTCATGGCCTGGATGATCCGGCCGGGCATGGCGCCCACGTAGGTGCGGCGATGCCCGCGAATTTCCGCTTCATCGCGCATGCCGCCCAGGGACATGCGCACGAACTTGCGCCCGGTGGCCTTGGCAATGGAGCGCCCGAGCGAGGTTTTGCCCACGCCGGGGGGGCCGACAAAGCAGAGGATCGGCCCTTTGGACCTAGGGTTGAGCTTGCGCACGGAAAGATATTCCAGAATGCGCTCCTTGACCTTTTTCAGGCCGTAGTGGTCGTCATCCAGGATCTTTTCGGCTTTCTTGATATGCAGGGTGTCGCGTGAAAGCTTGCGCCAGGGCAGGTCGGCCAGCCATTCCAGGTAGGTGCGCAGCACCGAAAACTCGGCCGAGTCGCCGCTCATGCCGCTGAGGCGCCGCAGTTGCTTGTCGGCTTCCTTGCGTACTTCGGCCGTCAGCCCGGCCTTTGTCAGCGCTTCTTTAAGCTCGTCCATTTCGCCGGTGTCCGGGCCGCTTTCACCCAACTCCCGGCGGATGGCCTTCATCTGCTCGCGCAGGAAGTAGTCACGCTGGGCCTTGTCCATGCCCTCGCGCGCGCTTTCCTGAATATGCACCTGCATGGTGGCCAGTTCCGCCTCTTTGGCCAGGTGCTTGTTTACCAGGGCCAGACGTTGGACCGGGTCGAGGCATTCCAGAATTTCCTGGGCCTCGCCCACTTTCAGGCGCAGGTTGGCCGAAATGAGGTCGGCCAGCCGCCCCGGGTGGTCCACACTGGACAGGACGGACGCGATTTCCGGGTTGTTGATGCCGCGCATCTGCAATATTTTCTCGCTCTGGTCGCGGGCGGCGCGCATGTTGGCCTCCACTTCCAGCCCGGCCGGGTGTTCTTCGCGCTCGGGCAGAAGCTCCACGTCCGCTTCCAGGTAGGGCTTGCCCTCGGTGATGGCCAGGGCGCGAGCCCGGGTGAGCCCCTGCACCAGGAGCTTGAGGCGTCCGTCCGGCATTTTCAACATGCGCATTATGGCCACCACCGTGCCGACGCGATGCAGGTCGTCCGGGTTTGGCGTTTCCACGCTTTCGTCTTTCTGGGTGAGGATCATCATGTAGCGGTTGCCGTTCAGGGCGGCGTCCACCGCCTGGACCGAGGCTTCGCGCCCCACGAACAAGGGGAGCATCATGTAGTTGAAGATCACCACGTCGCGCACCGGCAGAACCGGCAAAACGCGCGGAATGTCCGAAGGCAGCACGTTATGCTGCTCCGTGCTGTCGTTCAGGGGCGGATTGCCTTCATCCTGCTGCCCGTGAGCTTCGGGCTGGCTTTCCTGCTCCATGGGAGCGGACAATTCGAAAATATCGTCATCATGATTGTTCATGCGTTGGACCTCTCAAAAAAATTCAGGCCAAAACCCCGAGCCTGACCAGGCCGGTGACTGGTGTCCGCAAAGCGTGACGTGGCGGGAAATCCGCAGTATTCCGAGCGTTAAGATTTCCAGGCGGATTTGTTTTTTGTTGTTGAAGATGCCGCACACTCCCATTGTGGAAACAGCCCGCGGGCTTTGCGGATACTGGAAGCATTCGCGAAATGGCTCCCAGTTCCAAATAGGAACGTGCGAGTGATTGTCAAGCCCTTAAACCAAACCCTGGTGCATGATGCTGGACCAACCCTGATCAGAGACAATCAGGTGGTCCAGCATGCGGATTTCCATGATTTTGGCGCATTCCAGCACCCGGCGGGTAACATCCAGGTCGGATTGCGAAGCGGTTGGACGCCCGCCCGGGTGGTTGTGCACCAGAAAGAAGCCGGAAGCTTTTTTCAGCAGGGCTTTTTCCATAATCTCGCGCGGGTAGACGGCGCTGGACTCCACCGAGCCAGCGGAAACGCACTCCCAGGCGATCAGACGGTTCTGGTTGTCCACGAAAGCGGCCCAAACTTTTTCGTAGGGCAGCCCGGCCAGGCGCAAGCGGGCCATGGCGGCCACGCTTTCCGGGGTGGCCAGCACCTCGTGCCGCCTGAGCGGGGCTTCGGCATAGCGCGCCAGGGTTTCGCGCAGGAGCAGCCAGTAATTCAGCAGTCCGGGCCCGAAGCCGGGCGCCTGGAGCAATTCGGCCGGCCTGGCGTCCAGCACGCCGCGCAGGCTATGGAAACGGGCCAGTAAATCTTTGGCCAGGGGCTTGGTGTCGCGCCGGGTGAGCACCTGCCCGAGCAAAAGCTCAAGAATTTCATAGTCAGCCAGGTCGCAGGGGTTTTTGTCCAACCGTTCGCGCAGGCGGTCTCTGTGGCCGTGGTAGTGCACTTTAGTTCTTCCTTTAAGAGACGGCCCTCAGGCCTTGAACAGCCGGAACAGTTCGGCCAGCAAAAGTTCAAAGGCCTGCTGGGGGCTGCGCTCGCCGCTCTTGACGCCCTGGTCGGCCGCGAGCGCCAAGTCCCAGATTTTGGCCAGCCTGCCGTAGCCCAGGCTCCTGGCCAGGCCGGCCTTGCTTTGCAGCACCTGGGGCGGCAGGAAAACCTGCTCCCCGACCAGGAGCTGCCAGAGGATTCTGGCTTCGCGCAACAGCATGGCCAGAAAGGAGAAGAGCCCGGCATCCGGGGCCTCGAGCTGGTCTTTCATGAACTGGCCCCAAACCGCCGCCGGGTTGCGGCCGCTTTGCAATTCCTGCAGGAACGCGAAAATATCGATATCCTTGCGGTAGGCCAGCATGGTCAGGATTTCCGGACTGAGCCTGCCGTCAGGCCCGGCCCCCAGGGCGACTTTATCCATTTCCAGCCGGACGGCGCCGGCGTCGGGCGGCATGGCGGCAGCCAGGGCTTCAAGCTCCGCCGGGGCCAGGCGCAGGCCCAGGCGGCCGGCTTCCTTGTGCACGAATTGCCGGAGGCCGCGGGCTTCAAGCGGCGGGATTTCCCGGTACCAGCCCTGTTGCCGGGCAAAAGATACACATTGCAGGTCCGCTATATGTTTCGGAATTTTTAACTTGCCGCGTTCGTAATCAAGCTCGAAGCAGACGAGCGGCCAAGCGGCGCCACCGGCCTGGCCCAGCAGGCTGGAAAGCTTTTTCAGTTCGGCGGCCGGGATGACCTGGGCGTTGCGTAAAACCACGGCCCGGGGAGTGGAGAACAGCCCCTGCTGGCCGAGAAGTTCGCGCCATTCGTGAATGGAAAACTCGTCGCCCCAAACAACGCGTTTTTCCCAGCTCCCGCCCGGAGCGGCGGGAGCCTGAGCGGGCAGGGGCAACAATCCAGCGCCCGGGCCGGCAGCCGGCGCATGTTCGCGCAGGAGGGCCTCGAGGTGTTCAAGCAGCAGGACGGAGTCCGGCCCCAGGCAGATATAGAAACCGGGTCTGGACATGCTTCCGCCCAAGGCTCCTAAAATGCGCGGCGCATCTGGGCCACCAGATGGCGGATGGCCTGCAGGGAAAGCTGTTCCGCCGCCGAGCGGTCGGAATAGGACTCGTAGGTATCCGAATAGCTCTCGATGGCGGAACGCCAAGCCTCGCTGTTGTCGGAGCCTCGGTAGACAATGGCCTGCATCCGGATATTGCCGGTGTACAAAATGGTGGTATCCTGGCTGGTTTCCAGGCGGGAGCGGATGGTGAAGGAAAGAATGTTCACCTGGATGCTGTAGTCGGACGGGCCGTCATCCACCCAGACCGCCACTTTCCTGGCTCCCAGTTCGTCACGCAGGCTGGAGCGGACGATCTGCCCCATCCAGGGATATAGGGTCGGGTGCTCCACGCCCTTCATCTTCATGGTGACGGTGCTCGGGCCGAGCACGGTTTCCTGGCGGGAGTCCAGGCCGTAGCCGCAAGCTCCCAGCAGCAGGCAAAGCGTCAGGCAAAGCATCGGGCAGATGAGCCGGCCGCAACGGCGGGCTCCGCCCTTGCGGGAAGAACCCGCGTCCCCAACCGTGTGGTTGGGGATGCGGCTGGAGTGTTTATTTTCAGGAAGCGACGACATTGACCAGCTTGTCCGGAACATGGAGCACCTTTCTTACGGTCAGCCCGGCCAGGTGGCGGCTGACGTTGCCTTCGGCCAGAGCGGCTTTTTCGATTTCCGCCTGGGCGATGCCGGCGGGTACTTCCAGTTTGCCCCTGAGTTTGCCGTTGACCTGCACCACCACGGTGATGATGTCACGCCGCAGGGCTTCTTCGCTGTACTTGGGCCAGTCCATGGTGGAAACGCGGCCGAAGCGCCCGGTCAGGCCGAACCTTTCCCAGAGTTCCTCGGCCAGGTGCGGCGTAAAGGGCGCCAGCATGGTCAGCACTGTGGAGAAGGCGGAAGAAAGCGCCGTCCGGCCGCTGGCGCTTTCCAGCAGTTCTTCCTTGGCCAGGTAGAGGTGGTTGACCAGCTCCATGGTGGCGGCAATGGCGGTGTTGAATTGGAAGCGGACGCCGATGTCCTCGCCGGCCTTTTTCACGGCCGCGTGTTCGCGCAGGCGGGTTTCACGGGCCAGGGGCGTTTGGGCCGCGTCCGGGCCGGCCGTGCAGGGCCCGGCCACCGGGAGCTTGCCGGTCAATTCCTCAGCCAGGCGCCAGACGCGCTGCACGAAGCGGTAAGAGCCCTCAATGCCGCTGTCGGTCCAGTCGAAGTCACGCTCCGGCGGGGCCGCGAACAGGCAGAACAGGCGCACGGTGTCCGCGCCGTATTTTTTGATCATGTCGGTGGGGTCAACGGTGTTGCCCTTGGATTTGGACATTTTGGCCCCGTCCATCAGCACCATGCCCTGGGTGAGCAGGTTGGCGAAAGGCTCGTCCTGGCCTTCCAGGTAGCCGCAGTCGCGCAGGGCCTTGGTGAAGAAGCGGTCATACAAAAGGTGCAGGATGGCGTGCTCCACCCCGCCGATGTACTGGTCCACCGGCAGCCAGTTTTTCACGGCCGCCGGGTCGAGGGGGGCGTCTTCCTTGCGGGAGGAAGTAAAGCGGGCCTGGTACCAGGACGAGTCCACAAACGTATCCATGGTGTCGGTTTCGCGCCGTCCTTCGCCGCCGCATTGCGGGCAGACGCACTTGTAGAACTCTTCGGCGTAGGGCAGGGGAGAGCGCCCGTCCGGCAGCGTTTTAAGGTCCAGGGGCAGGATGACCGGCAGGTTTTCTTCCTTTTCCGGCACCACGCCGCATTTTTCGCAGTAGATAACCGGAATGGGAGTGCCCCAGTAGCGCTGGCGGGAAATGTTCCAGTCGCGCAGCCGCCAGTTCACGGTGCGTTTGCCCTTGCCGTTCCGCTCAAGCCAGGCGGCGATGGCGTCCTTGCCGGCCTCGTTGTCCATACCGGTGTATTCGCCGGAGTCGAACATCAGGCCGGGGCCGTCGTAAGCCGCGTCCAGGTTGGCCAGGCTGAGCGGGGTTTCGGCCTTGCGCGGCTGGATGACCACCCGGATGGGCAGGCTGTATTTTTTGGCAAAGTCAAAATCGCGCTGGTCGTGGGCCGGTACGCCCATGACCGCGCCGGTACCGTAGCCGGCCAGCACGAAGTTGGCAATCCAGATGGGCATGAGCTCGCCGGTGAAGGGGTTTTTGCAGTACGAACCCGTGAACACGCCTTCCTTTTCCATGAGGTCGGGGTTGGCCATGTAGGCCACCGGGCCGCTCTGCTCTTGCTTGAGCTTTTCAATAAAGGCGCGGGTTTCCCGTTCCTGGGGCTTGCCCTTGATCAACCGCTCCAGCAGCGGATGTTCGGCGGAAAGGCTCATGAAAGTGGCGCCGAACACGGTGTCCTGCCGGGTGGTGAACACGCTGATGCTGTCGGTTCCTTCGGCCAGGGCGAAGTTGATTTCCGCGCCCACGGATTTGCCAATCCAGTTGCGCTGCATGGTGACGACGCGTTCCGGCCAGCCTCCGACCAGCGTATCCAGGTCGTCCAGGAGTTGGTCGGCGTAGTCGGTGATGCGGAAGAACCACTGGGTAAGGTCTTTTTGTTCCACTTTGGAGTCGCAACGCCAGCACAGGCCTTCTTCAACCTGCTCGTTGGCCAGAACGGTGTTGCACTTGGGGCACCAGTTCTGGGCGGCATTCTTGCGGTAGGCCAGGCCCTTTTCCATGAACTTCAGGAAAAACACCTGGTTCCATTTGTAGTAGCCGGGGTGGCAGGTGGCCAGTTCGGTGTGCTTCCAGTCGTAAGAAAAGCCCAGGCGCTGCAACTGGGCGCGCATGGCCCTTATGTTGGAGAAAGTCCACTCCGCCGGGTGGATGTTGTTCTGGATGGCCGCGTTCTCGGCGGGCAGGCCGAAACCGTCCCAGCCCATGGGATGCAGCACGTTGAAACCTTCCATCCTCTTGAAGCGGGCCAGTACGTCCCCTAGCGAATAGTTACGGACATGTCCCATGTGAATTTTGCCGGAAGGGTAAGGGAACATTTCCAGACAGTAGAAATGCGGCTTGTCGCCACCCTGGGTGGTGTTGAAAGTGTCTTCATCCGCCCAGATCTTCTGCCATTTTTCTTCAATGTCGCCGGGGTTGTACTTCATGCTCTTGCGTCCTTGAAAAATATGAGAAGTTATAAAGGGCCTCTGCCAATCAGTCTGTATTTTTTTCTAGCTCTTTTTCAAGTGCTTGTCGATTTTAAAATCAGGTTGGAAAAACGCGCCTCAGGAGCTTGTTCGCGCCTTAAAAGGCGGGTAGTTAAGGCAAATGAATAAAGGACGCCTTATTTTTTGCAGCGGCGGTTGCCGCAGCGGCAAGAGCGCCCAAGCGCTCCGGCTGGCGGAAGGCTTGGCCGGCCGGGCGGACAACGCCCCGGCCGCCGGTCTGGTTTTCGTGGCCACCCTGGACGTGCGCGATGCGGAAATGCGCGCCCGGGTGGAGCGGCACCGGCTGGAGCGCGGCGCCGGGTGGCAGACCCTGGAAATACCCGTGGACAAGGCGCCGGACCTGGCGGCGCACCTGGACCGCGCCCTCAGGCTGGGGCGGGTGCTGGTGCTGGACTGCCTGAGCACCTGGGTTGGCGCCTGTCTGGAAAGTTTGCCCCAGCGCCCTCCCGGCGGTTGCCGGGAGCTGGAGGAAGCCATTCTGGCCCGGCTGGCCGAGGCGCTTGACCTCCTGGCGCAGGCCGGCGCCCGCTGCGTGCTGGTAAGCGCCGAAACCGGCCTGGGGCTCGTGCCGGAATCAAAAGATGGTCGCGCCTTTCGCGATGTCCTGGGCCGGGTCAATCAACTGGCGGCCGCCCGGGCGGACGAAGCCTGGTTCATGGTCAGCGGCCTGCCTTTGCGGCTGAAATAAGGGAAACGCGGCTTAATGGTCTTTTTGCTCCCTGGCCGCGTCAGGCTCCTCCCGAGCGAAGCTCATGTATGTCTTGATACAATTCGCTCCGCCCGGAATGCGGTTGCCGGAGCAGGGCTTGCCAGGAAACAAAAAGCCTCATTAAGCAGCGTTTCCCAAGCTTTGTCCGGCCGGCGGCAGCCGTGAAAATAAGGTTGATTTTAACATATAATATATTAATTTTATTTATAATAAAAATAAAATTTAAAGTTGACTTTTTTTATATAATATATGAGAAAAAGTACGAATTAATTAGTAGTGTTTTGCGGAGCAGCCGTGCAAGCACCAATCGAAAATAACGAGGACAGATATGAAACTCTCCGCTAAAACCCGCTATGCCGCCAGGATTCTTCTTGATCTGGCCCGCCACGACAAAGCCGTGCCGGTTCCGGCCACCCGTTTGTCGCAGCACACCGGCGTGTCGGTGCAATTTATCGAACAGATTCTCAAGCCGCTGAAGCAGGCCGGTTTTACCGCCAGCACCCGCGGAGCCGGCGGCGGGCACTGTCTGGCCAGGCGCCCCAGCGAAATTACCCTGGCCGATGTGGTCTGCCTTATGGAGGGCGGCATCCATCTGACCCTTTGCGGCTCGGAAGACAAGACCATTTGCGACAGCCGCGACTTTTGCGTTACCCGCGCCGCCTGGGTGAAAGTTTCCGAGTGCCTGACCAAAGAGTTGTCCAACATTACCCTGCAGGATCTTCTGGACGAATACCGGGTGGTAAACAGCAAGACCGGCAAGAGCGAAGTTTTTCCGGTGTGCCGTCTGCGCATGATTTCCGCGAGCGCCCGCGCCCCGCGCCCCGCCCGCTCCCCCGGTAAAACCGGAGTCGGACGCGGTGCCTGAGAGTGACCGCCCTGTCCGAGGGCGCGCGCCTGAGCGCGCCAAAAACAAAGCCCGCCGTAAAAGCGGGCTTTGTGCGTTGTACGCGGAAATAACTTATAGATTTCGCGTTTGAGATTGTCGCTTAACGTCGAGCAAAGCTCGCCCGCGCCAATCTCGCGGGCCTTGCTACGCTTCGCTTCACACGGCCGGAGCATTTCACCGGAATAGATATTCTCACTGACGAAATGCTCTAACGCTTGGAGTACTGGTAACGGGCGCGGGCGGCGCGCAGGCCGTACTTTTTACGTTCTTTCTTGCGGGCGTCGCGGGTAAGGAAGCCGGCCTTCTTGAGGGCGGGGCGCAGGTTTTCATCCACGTTCAAAAGAGCGCGGGCAATGCCGTGGCGCACGGCTTCAGCCTGGCCGGTCGAACCGCCGCCCTGCACGTTGACCCGAATGTCGAACTTGTCGACCAGCCTGGAAAGCACCAGGGGCTGGCGCACGATCATCTGCAGGGTCTTGCGCGGGAAGTAATTTTCAATGGTGCGGCCGTTAACCTGAATCTGTCCGCTGCCGCTGTACAGGCGGGTGCGGGCGGTGGCGTTCTTGCGGCGGCCGGTGCCGTAGTGAAATTCATTGGACATATCTATCTCCAGTCAATTAGTACGGAAAAACCAGGTTTTTGGGCTGCTGCGCCGTGTGCGGGTGTTCCGTGCCGGCGTAAACTTTGAGCTTCTTGAGCATGGCCCGGCCCAGGCGGTTCTTGGGCAGCATGCCGCGCACCGCGTTCATGAGCACAAATTCCGGCTTGGAGGCCAGCATCTTGTCCAGAGCGGTTTCCTTGAGCCCGCCGGGGTAGCCGGTGTGGCGGTAGTACATTTTGTCGGACATTTTTTTGCCGGTAACCGCGATCTTTTCGCAATTCACAACCACGATGAAGTCGCCGTTGTCCATGTGCGGAGCGAATTCCGGCTTGTGCTTGCCGCGCAGACGGTGCGCAATTTGCGAAGCCAGACGCCCCAAAATTTTATTTTCGGCATCCACCACGTACCATTCACGCTTGATATCAGCGGGGGTGGGGCTGAACGTTTTCATGAAAAGACTCCTTAAAAAACGGGTTCGCCGGACAACGGAGGCCGGACACCCGCATTAAATGCGACTGCAAAGGCGATATGACTAAAAGTTTAACGCCGCCTTGTCAATAGAAAAATATAAGCATACTGTGACAACGATTCGTAACGGGTGGGAATCAATATCTCAAAAACCGCCGCACTTCAACAATTTTGAGCAAAAAATGGCAAATATTCGTAAAAGCTTGCTTCAGTTCGTTTTCGCCGGCTCCTACATGAAGCGCTGGAACGACAAGCTAAGGCCCATGGAGTTTATCGAAGCCGACAAGCAGGCCCATAAAATGATCGTGGCCTGGCTGCTCTGCCGCCTGAACGGCGGGCCGGACGCGGCCTCCCGCCTCGCCCTGGAGCAGGAAGTGGTGGAACGGAGCATGTTCGACTACTTTTTCCGCCTGGTGATTACCGACATCAAGCCGCCGGTGTACTACCGCATCAAGCGGAACCCGGCCGACTACGCCGAGCTGGCCGCCTGGGCCATTGACGAGCTTGAGCCCCTGCTGCGCCCGCTCGACCCGGACGGCGCCGGTTTTTGGGCCCGCCTGGCCGAGCATGTGCGTGAACCCGACAAAACCGACCTGCCGGCCAAAATCCTGGACGCGGCCCACAACTACGCCAGCAGTTGGGAACTGGCCATTTTAAGTTCTATGAACAGCTTCGACCCGGAAATGCCGGAAATCAAGAAGGATTTCCAGCGCAAGCTCGCCGCCCGCAAAGATTTGAACGGCATGGACGAGCTGATGGGCTCGCCGGATATGGATGTTTCCGCCCCGCCGACTTCGGCCCTGGGCGGCATCGCCAAGCTTTGCGGGCAGTTGCGCTTCCAGAAACGCTGGTCGCAAACGCCGCGTATTCCGGAAACTTCCGTCATGGGCCACATGCACATGGTGGCCTGCTACACCTATTTTTTCAGTCTGGCCGTCGGCGCCTGCCCGGCCCGTCTGGTGAACAACTTCTTCTGCGGACTGTTCCACGATTTGCCGGAACTGCTCACCCGCGACATCATCTCGCCGGTGAAAAAATCCGTGGACAACCTGAGCGGCCTGATCCGCAACTACGAAAACGAGGAGATGGAGCGCCGCATTTTCAAGCCGCTCTGCCTGGAGGGGCACCAGGCGCTGGCCGACCGCCTGGCCTACTACCTGGGCCTGGACCTGGATTCGGAATTCCGCGAATGCATCGCGCGCGACGGCAAGACGGAGGCGGTGAGCTTTGACGAACTGCAAAGCGTCTACAACCACGACGCCTACGACCCCAAAGACGGGAGCCTGATCAAAATCTGCGACAACCTGGCCGCTTTTATCGAGGCCTACACCGCCATGCGCAACGGCATCAGTTCGGACCAGCTCTACCAGGGCATCTGGCGCATCCGCACCCAGAATGCCAAGCTCTCCATCGGCGGCATTCACGTGGGGAGTTTACTGGCCGATTTTGATTAGAAGTCATTTAATACATGACCTCTGGTGCCTGATGCGCCGCACGGAACAAAAGCCCAATGCCGGGAAGCCATCTTCAGATGGCGTTGGCCCAAGGGCTTTGTCTGCTCTGTATGCGGCGGAATCAAACACTGCATTATTGAAACCAGAGCCTTGTATCAGTGTTCCTCATGCCGTTCGCAGATATCTCTCATCGCCGGAACAATATTTCATTCCACCAATTACCTTTGAAAACATGGTTTAGCGCCATTTCTAATATGACGCAAAGCAAAGGAAGCATTTCCAGCCTGGAGCTTGCCCGCCGTCTGGGTGTCACTCAAAACACATTCTTGTATCCAAATGGATTACAAAAAGAGCTCCGGTTCAGCACGGCGAGCATAACCTTTCTCCAGTACATGCCGGTGTTCGAGGAATTTTTCGTCGTCGTTGTATTTGGCCGCGGTGGGACATTTTTTCACACAGGCGCAGCATTTGATACAGGCTCTCGGCACATTTGACGGGTCTGCTGAATCGATTGAACCCATAGGACATACCTCTACACAAAGTCCACACTTCACACAGGTATCATTGGTTTTGGGCTTGACCTCTAAGATGTTCACTGGATTGCCCTGAAGATCGCGTGGTATATATCTGGGACGGATGGGATCGCTGCCGTTGACCAAAACAGGCTCTATCGGCGTAGCAATAAGATTCTGAATTTTCTCTACTATTTGAGCAGTAAAGCGTTCGGCTATCGCCATATCCTGCGCATCGGGGCGGTTGGCCGCCAATGTTTTAGAAAAGGAGTGTTCTCCAATGAATGCCGCACCCGCAACGGGGATAAATCCATTTTCAAACAATACATTGCGCAGTTCAATCAGTGCGTCGTCATAGTTGCGGTTGCCGTAAAGCACGACAGGGATTGCAAGAGCGTCATTTCCGGTAAACGAGCCTTGTATGTAGGGCAGTAGGATATTGGGGATTCGGCCCGCGTAGACTGGGGTTCCAAAAATCACCACATCCCCTTTCTTGAAAGTATGGTGCTCTTTGCGAGCACCCGGCAGAGTAAAATTGATGGTCTGGACGGAAACCTTCAGTGCTGCACCTATCTGATTAGCGATACTGCAAACTACCTTTTCGGTTGTGCCAGTGGCGCTGAAATACACTGCATATATTCTTTGAATGGCCATGCTAATTTCTCTTTTCTTCTCATTTAACTACAAATTTGTTCTATTACAAGAGCTTCAACTCCCATTATCTTTTCTCTTATCTCTAACTACTCCCACATGGGATAATTGGACATGTAACACAAAGCGCCACAGGGCCAATTGAGATTTTTGTACCTTTGCCTATTGCAATTTAAGCATTATTAACTTTCCATCCAAGAGGCCTTGGATTCGAGGATTATTCCATCATCATTTGTAGCTTGGGTTAGGCTGCCCGCCTGTGCCTGAATACAGATATAGACCAAATCCTCGTTCTCAGCTTTAATTGCTCTTTCGCCCGCAGGCGCTACGCGGATTATGCTTCCTTCTTGAATTGCAAACTCTTCGCCATCCACCATAAACTTGCCGCTGCCGCTTACCACAATGTACACTTCTTCATTCAGCTTATGGGCATGGACAAACGGAGTATACTGTCCGGATGGCGTGTAGTTAAATGAAATCTCACTACCTGTAAGGTTTAATTTCTGCCTGGCCATTACCCGTCCTTTTTCAGCCAAATTGCCTTTGAATGTACCAATGTTCATTACATCATAGTTTTTTCCCATTTTTATATCCTCCTTGTCATTTTTAAATCTATGGCAGGCGGCTTTTATGAATCCGCCAAACACATCATGGCTGTATACAAATCCCTTACGTAAGTATAAGTCATAGGCATCATCATTGCCGTTTGAGATATACACAAAAGCCAAATCACAGTCAGGGAAACTGCCAAGCCATTCCATCGCCATACCAATGAGCTTGCTTCCCAAGCCCATGCCTCGATACTCGTCACGAAAATATAACTGACTCAGGCAACCCACTTTTTCGGGCAAATCATCCCAATCTGGATAAAGCCCAACCACTTTCTCCCCAATCTTAACGGGAGCCCAATCGGGAATATAGGACTTATCGCCATCAGAAACGCGGTCAATCGTAGAAAAGACATACCCAACGGGTTTTTCATCATCTTTCACAACAACCAACTGACTATGAAGTGAACGCTTAAAGCTGCTCTTTAACCTTGTATCAAAATTCATGCTGTCAAATGCTTCAGGTGCAATAGTAGCTTTTGACTTTTGAAAAGCCATCAACTCATTGCATAAATCCCTGCATTGTTCAATGTTTCCATCTGTTACGATTTCAATTGTAATATTCGCCATATCAACACCTCCAAAAGCTTTGTCCGTAAAAGCCATCCTATTCGCGCCACCCCCAGCGGTGAGCTAAAATGCTCACCGCTGGGGCATAACGCTCATTTTCTATGGCGCAGATCTGATTGCTATTACAGCAGTTTGCCAGCGTCAGGGCCGGGAGTTTGAATGAATACTTCGTCAACCTTGACGATAATAACGCCTTTTGTGACGAGGTTCATTTTACCGGAATATGAGTTACCCTCTTTGACAAGGACTTCATCAATCGTGTAAGTGGCCGTTCCTTTGATTTGATACCCCTGTAATGTCTGCATGTTGAAAACCGTGATTGCCACATGATTGTTTTTAGCCAGATTGTCCAATCCCTTTTTCATAAAGACGTCGAATAAAACAAGGTTGTCCTGCTCGTCAATCTTCTTAAAAAAGACTGGCGCTGAATTGGGTTTGTCGCTACAGGTCGAGAAAATCCAGATGCTATTCTCCTGCAAAAATCTTTTTACTTCACTGTTAAGTTTGCTCATAAAAACAACCTCCTTAAAGTTGCGCTTCGCTTTGGCAAAATCACAATATTGCCAATTTATGCATTTAATATTATAATAATCACATTGGATACAAAGCGCAAGTATGCACTTTTATGTAACATTACTTACCTAAATGAAAGTAATGAACTGTAGGATGGTTTGTATGAAGAAAAAATGTCCGATAGAATTTACGCTTTCGCTTATTAACGGAAAATGGAAAATACTGATTATGAAAGAATTGTCGCATGCGCCACTTCGATATGGAGCTGTGGTGAAGTGTATTCCAAACGTAAGCCCTAAGGTTCTTATCCAACAACTAAGAGTAATGGAGGAGGATGGACTGATTGTAAGAACCGTTTTTCCAGAAGTTCCTCCAAGAGTTGAGTATTCATTAAGTGAAAAAGGTATAAGCATTATATCTATCTTTATGGAGCTGCGCCGTTGGGGACTTGAAGCAAATGAAACAGAAAAAGTAGAGTGTACTTTATGTGGTAAATGTCAACAGCATATTGCTAAATATCAAAATTCAACACCACAATAACGTATATTAATAAAATATATGACAAAATATAAATAAAATAATACCAATGATATATTGTAATTTTCTTTCGCAGACACCATAATACAGGAATGGCCTCAGGCAATCCCAAAAGGGAAAATACATACTAAACGAGACTAGAGCCTAAAATTACGAGGAGAACAACATGAGCAAGAACGCGGTTAACAGCCTGATTATGGCCCACGACCGGGCTTTCAGTTTCTTGGAGCGGTTTATCGACGCCAGTTCCGACAAAACCTGGAGCACTCGCGTCGGGGGCGACCCGGCCTGGCAGCACCTGCTCCACGCCCTGGCCACCAGCGAATTCTTCCTGGCGCCCAAGGAGGGCGGGCCGGAACTGCCCCATCATTTCTCCATGGAAGTGGTGATGTTCCAGGCCTGTCCGTCCGCCCCGTCCCGTGATCAGTTAAAAACCGTTGCCAGGGAGGCCCGGGCTTATACGGAAAAATTCCTTCATTCTCTCAGTGACGCTGAACTGGACAGCCTTCACGAAGGCGCCGGCGCCCGTATGGGCGCGCCCTTGACCAACGTCGCCCTGATCGCCAACCTGATCGGCCATCTTTACTACCACTTCGGCCATTGCGACGCCGCCCTGCGCGATAACGGTGAAAAGGGACTGTTTTAAAAAACGGCGTCCCTGGCGAATGGCCGGCCATTCGCCAGGGACGCTTTGGCAATCGCTCCGGCCGGGGTCAGGCTTCGGCTTTCGGCCAGTTGCTCCGGTCCCAGCGAATTTTGCCGCTTTTCTTGTACTTGCGCAGCAGCACGTAAATGGCTCCGGTGCCGCCGTCCTTGGGCTGGGCGGTGCAAAAAGCCAGCACCGCTCTTTTCAGCGGTTCGCGGGTCAGCCAGTCCTGCATGTTCCGGCGCAGGACGCCGAGGCCGCCGGGCGAATTTTTGCCGCGCCCGGTCACCACCACCAGCGAGCGCTGCCCCTTGTTGTAGGCATGGCGGATGAAAGTGGTGAGCGACTCCCGGGCCTGCTCGGCGTTCTGGCCGTGCAGGTCGATGTGCGATTCCGGGCTGTACTGCCCGGCCCGCAGCTTGGCCAGCACCAGCGGGTCCAGCCCCATGACGCGCCCTTCAAAAAATTCGTCGGTGTATTCCAGGGCGAATTCCACTTTGCCCTGCAGGAAATCCTGCAGGTAGTCCTGGTCTTCCAGCAGGTTGATTTTCGGTTCCGGCCTGGGCGGCGCAAGGTCGCGCCCTTTGCCGTCCACCGGTTTTACCCCCTGCATGGCCGAGGCGAAAATATCCAGTTCGTCTTTTAATGCGGGCGTTGCGGCGGCTGGCGCCGGTCCGGTTTTTGGGGCTTTGTCCGGGGCCGTCGGCTCTTCCGGCCGGTCCGATCCGGTCCCGGGCCGCTCCAGGTCGGCCGGCCGCTCGCGCGGCGCTGCGTCTTTCATGGGTTTGAAGCCCGGGTTGCGCATGGCCTGCAGAAACAAAGCGGCGTCGTTGTCATCATTGGCCGGCCGCTTTTTGGCCGCGAGCGCCGGCGGGGCAGGGGGCGCGGCGGGCGTTTTTTTGGCAGCGGGAGCGGCGGTAGCCTTTTTGTCCAGCTCCTGCCGCAACTGCTGAAAAGGGTTTAAGAAAACGTCTTCTTCCTTGGAGTTTTTGTCGTTCATGGCTTTTCGACCGTCCAACCCCTATACGGGCCATTGCTCCAGGCGTGAAGCGCTGTCCCAGAACATCCATTCCATCTTGGAGCACATCAGGTAAGCCTTGCTCATGGCCTGGCGGCGCTCTTCGTCGCTCTGCGCCGCCACTTCGTCGCAGATGGCGATGGCTTTTTTCACGGCCGCGCCGTATTCGTCGCCGCCGTAGGTGTCGATCCATTGCTGGTAAGGGTTGTCGCCCTTGCGCCGGTTGGCCAGGATGTAATCGCCCACTTCCTTGTAGATCCAGAAGCAGGGCAGCACGCCGCCCAGGGCCGCTTCAACCGGGGCGTGCGCCACGAGTTGCAGCAGGTAGGAAGTGTAAAGCTGGCAGGTGGGGGAGGGTTCCAGCCAGCCGGCCGGCAATTCGGCCGGGTTGATCTTGCTGATGAAGGAAGCGTGCAACTCGTGCTCGACGTACATGCTGTCGGCGGCAAAGCGCAAAAAGGCTTCGGAATGCGCGGGCTTTTCCAGGCGCATGGCCAGGCCGATCAGCATCTTGCCGTAGGCGGCCAGGTAGAGGGCGTCCTGCTGGATGTAGAAAATGAAGTTCCGGTGTGCCAGGGTGCCGTCCATAAGCTGGTGGATGAAAGGCAGTTCCAGAATTTTGTTGTAGACGGGCAGGGCGGTATCCCAAGCCTGTTTGCTCCAGGTCATCTCTCTACTCCTCGATGGTTTGTGGTGGTTTTTCCCAAGGTTTTTTTCGCGGCCCTGGCCTGGCGCAGCCAGTCGTACCAGGCTTCCAGACCATGGCCTTCGCCCCGGCAGCTCACGGGCAAAATTTTCAGGTCGCGCCGGGCGGCCCGGGCAAAGCCGGCCGCTCTCTCCAGGTCGAAATCCACATAGGGCAAAATGTCAATCTTGTTCAAGAGCAGCACTTCGGCCAGGTGGAAAAGCCGGGGGTATTTTTCGGGTTTGTCGTCACCCTCGGTGACGCTGAGCAGGGCTATCTTGCAGTCTTCCCCCAGGTCGAATTCCACCGGGCAGACCAGGTTGCCCACGTTTTCGATGAACAGGATGTCCAGTTCGTCCAGGTTGAAGCGGCCGATAACTTCGCGAATCATGCCGCTGTCCAGGTGGCAGCCGCCGTGCGTGTTGATCTGCACGGCTTTGGCGCCGCTTTTTTCCACCCGGCGGGCGTCGTTGTCGGTTTGCAGGTCGCCCTCAATGACGCCGAAGCGGAATTCGCCGCCCAGGGCGGTCAGGGTTTTTTCCAGAAGCGAAGTTTTGCCGGCCCCGGGCGAACTGATCAGGTTCAGCACCAACAGGCCGTTGGCCGCGAACACCTGGCGCAGTTCTTCGGCTTCGCGGTCGTTGGCTTCCAGGAGGGAGCGTCCTATTGATATTTCCATAATTTTCGTCCTTGCTAAATCTGTAGCTGAGCGGGCCTGATTCTTGCGGAACCGGGCTTATTCAGCCTCCATGCGCTCAAAAAAAATTTCCGCGCCGCTCAGGGCCTGATGGAAAAACTCATAGCCGCAAAGCGGGCAACTGGTAAAGAGTGAGCCCGGCGCGGTCGTAAAATCCCGCCCACAACCGGCGCAGCGGAGCAAAAGCGGCTCGCGCACGATTTCCAGGCGGACGTCCCGAAACGTTTCTCCAGAGTCGCCCGCGAGGGCGCTGAAGGCGAACTCCAGCGCTTCCGGCAGCACGCCGGCCAGCGCTCCGCAGCGCACCCGGAGCGAAATGAGTTTTCGCAGGCCGTGGCGGCGCAGTTCCTGGCCGGCCATTTCCAGCAGGTTTTCGGCTATGGCGAGTTCGTGCATGCGGGCAGGATAGGATAAAGATTGGCCTTCGTCCAGGCCGAGGATTGGGGCCGAGGATTTTGCGGGCCGGAAAATTTTTCAGCCCGCCACAGTTCTAGCGATTTGCTTTTTGCAACAAATACATTAAATTGGTTTTCATCGCAGGGTTACCCTGCCGGATTTTTGGGGCTCAAGCACCGGTCGGACAGTCTGTTTCGCTGTGTTCGAACGGCGTTAAAAGCCGGGCGGAGCGGTTCGCGCCCGGTTTTTAAAGCAAAAAAAGTCAGTTTTTACCAGGAGCGGCAATGCGCGGAGGACCTGTATTCCTTGGAGTCTACGCCCAGGCCGCCGAGCTTGAGAGCGGCGGCGAGAAAAACGCGACCCGTTGGCATGTGTGGGGGCTGGCCGACGGCGGTTTCATGTTGCAGGAAGCTCCCGTTGAAGAGGCCGCCGGCCCGGGCGCGCCCGGCGGCAAAAGCGCAAAACAGCAGGGTGAGCCCCGGCGGCTTTCCCCGGACGAATTTTTTCTTGAGTACCGCGTACTGGCCGCTTTTTCGCCGCAGAAAAAAGGCCGCAAGCCCAATCCCGCGGCTCCGGTGGTGGAAGATTACACCCGCGACGCCAAAATGGGCGATGCCGGGGCGGGCGAAGGCCCGGTAAACGACCCGCCCAAGCCTGGAGCGGGCGTAAAAAGGCCGGATGGCTACAACAACCTCTGGGCCCGCCGGGACGAACCGGCCGGCGCTCCGTTCAAGCCCGCCGGCATGCGCGGTGCGGCTGAAGTCCGCTCCTGGATGCCGCCGGAGGACGATTCCGGCCAGGGCCTGACCATAGTCAAGGGAAGATCCTCCATGCCGGAGGAAGCGCGGCCCCTGGCCCGGGATGTGCCGAAGCCGGAGGCGGAGCCGCCGTCCGAAGTCCGGCCGGCGGTGATCGACCGGGCCGGCCGGAGCGACGTCCAGGCCCGCCTGGTGGAAACCCTGGACGAAGACGACGGGCCGGTGAAAATGCCGCGCGCCGAAATTGAGCGCATCGAGGAAGATTTCCGCACCGAATTTTCCCTGGCCCTGATTCGCCTTAAAGGCAAGCGGGACGAGGGTATCGCCGCCCTGGAAAAAATGGTTGCGCGCCCCGGCCCCTTTGCCGTGGAGCACAAGTTCATGTTCACGGACTGCGGCCTGGCTTTGCGCAAACGCAATTTTTACGCCCTGGCCAACAAGTACCACGAGCGGGCGCGCAAGCTTTCGCCAGACGACGAACATGTGCTTTTCAACCAGGCCAGGGTAATGTATGAATCCGGCAGGATTGACAAGGCCAGGGCCTGTTTGCAGCTTGCCCTGGACATGGTCCCGGCTTTCGGGGCGGCCAAGGATTTTTTGGCTTTTATTGACGGGCCGAATAAGAGATAAGGAAACGCTGCTTAATGAACAAGTTCATAACCATGCTCAGCCTGGGAGTGGTGGTTGCCGCCATGCTGCTGGTGCTGGGCATGCACCTGCGCCAGTCGGCCGACGGGGAACCGCAAGCCCCGGCCGTTTTGAGCTCCGCCGTTGAGGTCGGGACGGAAAGCGCGGCCGGCGGCGCCCCTGGCGGGTCCCTGCCCGGCCTCATCCCGCCTGAAGATGAGGATAGTTCCTTCAGCTTGCGCACCCCGGTGCGCCCGCCGGCCGACGGCGGGAACCAGGACGTAACGCCCATGGACGGCGGCGCGGCGGGCGGACAACCGGCGGTTATTCCCGTGCGGGGTGGCCAGGGCGCGGTGGCTTCTTCCCCCACGCCCGGCCCCACGCCGGACCGTACGCCGAGCGTAGCGCCGGGCAGGCAGCCCGCCGCTACGGCCGGTACCCCGGCCCCGGCCACGCGCTCGGCTCCAGCCACCGCTTCGGTCAGTCGGGGCCGGGGGAGCATTGTCGAACTCAGCCTGCAATTCCGGGGCCGGGGCATGGCTCTGGTCATCGAGGGCAGCGGGCCGCTGCCGGCCAGGCACTTTGTGCTGGCCGGCCCGGATCGCCTGGTGGTGGACCTGCCGGGCTCCTGGAGCAATTTGAAGGTGCCGGCCGTGCCCTCCAACAACCTGGTGAAAAGCGCGCGCCTCGGCCGCCAGGACGACGCCGACCGCCTGGTGCTGGATCTCAAAACCAGGCTGAAGTCGCACAGTATCAACCGCATCAGCGACAAGAAGATTGAAGTCCTGTTTAATTGACGAAGATCGTTCCAAGGTCTTGACGCATCGCCGGAGCTGGCGTATCTGAAAATCATCGCTGGGGGAGTCCGCCCACGCCAACAGACGGACTGAGAGTGGCACATCGCCAGACCCCTTGAACCTGAAGCAGTTGATACTGCCGTAGGAAAGCATGAATCCGGCCCTGATAGCCCCTTCCGCTTTCCAAGCGGGCGGGGCTTCTTTTTTTCGGAGCAAAAGACATGGGCAATCAGGAAAATATCAGCTTCGCGGTCAACGGCCTGCAGGCGATCTGCCGCAAGGGCCTGACCCTGGAAGACTACCTCGTGGGCGCGGAACTTGAGCCGCATAAAGTGCTGGTGGAAATTAACGGGCAAATCCTGCGGGCCGAGGCGTTCGGCACCTACGAGCTCAACGCCGGCGACCAGGTGGAAATCATTCATTTCGTGGGTGGAGGTTAAAAAAATGACAGTAAATGGCGACCCTTTCGTCATCGGCGGTAAAACGCTCTCAAGCCGCCTGTTTATCGGTACCGGCAAATACGGCGATGACGCCCTGATCCCGCAAATCGCCGCCTCGTCCGGCTCGGAAGTGATCACCGTGGCCCTGCGCCGGGTGGACCTTTCCAACAACAAGGGCAACGTGCTCCGGCAAATTCCCGAAAACCTGCAACTTTTGCCCAACACCTCGGGCGCCCGCAACGCCGAAGAAGCCGTCCGCCTGGCCCGCCTGGCCCGGGCCGCCGGCGTGGGCGACTGGATTAAAATCGAAGTGATCTCCGACACGCGCCACTTGCTGCCCGACGGCCACGAAACCGCCAAGGCTACGGAAATACTGGCCAAAGAGGGCTTCGTGGTCCTGCCCTACGTCAACGCCGACCTGTACGTGGCCCGCGACCTGGTAAATGCCGGCGCCGCCGCCGTCATGCCGCTGGGCGCGCCCATCGGCAGCAACCGGGGCCTGGCCGCCCGCGAGATGATTGGCATTTTGCTGGAAGAAATCGAACTGCCCATCATCGTGGACGCCGGCATCGGCCGTCCTTCCCAGGCCTGCGAGGCCATGGAGATGGGCGCGGCCGCCTGCCTGGTGAACACGGCCATCGCCACGGCCAAAGACCCGGTGCGCATGGGCGCGGCCTTCGGCGAAGCCGTGCGTTCCGGGCGTAACGCCTACCTGGCCGGGCTGGGCCGGGTGCTGGCTCAGGGCGCGGAAGCCTCTTCTCCCGAAGCAGGCGCGCTGACCGGATTTTTGCGAAAATAGCAAGGAGGCTACATGCACGCTCCAATGCAGGAAGGATTTTACCCGGAATTGCAGCGTATGCTGTCAACAGGCTGGCGTGACGCCGTGAACGGGGCCGACGCCGGCGAAGCGCGGCGGGCGCTGGGCAAACGCAGGCTTGACGAGGCGGATTTCGCGGTACTGCTTTCACCGGCGGCCGAGCCGTTTCTCGAAGATATGGCGAGGCGCTCCCAGGCCGAGACTCTGCGCAACTTTGGGCGCGGCATCCAGTTGTTCACGCCGCTTTATCTGGCCAACTACTGTACCAACCGCTGCGTTTACTGCGGCTTCAGCGCCCGGCGCGACATCAGGCGCCGGCAGCTCTCGCTGGAAGAAGTCGAGGCCGAAGCCAGAGCCATTGCCGCCACCGGGCTGCGCAAAATTCTGGCCCTGACCGGCGACGCCCCCAAGCGCACCGGCGCGCCCTACCTGGCCCAATGCCTCAGGGTGCTGGCCCGGCATTTCAGCTCCGTGGCCATCGAGGTGCCCTCCATGACCGTGGAGGAATACGCCCTGCAGGTGGAAGCCGGGGCCGACGGCATGACCATGTTCCAGGAGACCTACAACAAGGAACGCTACCGGGAACTGCATCCCGGCGGGCCCAAGGCTGATTTCCACTTCCGCCTGGACGCGCCCGAGCGGGCGCTCCTGGGCGGCATGCGCTCCGTCAACCTGGGGCCGCTCCTGGGCGTTGCCGACTGGCGCGAAGACGTCATGGCCGTGGCCGCGCACGCCCGTTTTCTGATGCGCAAGTATCCGCAGGCCGAGGTGAGCATCTCGCTGCCGCGCATGCGCCCGCACACCGAAGGGGGCGAGGTGGCCTTTCACCCGGACGCCGTGGACGACTTCCACTTCGTGCAAATTCTCACCGCCCTGCGCTGCTACCTGCCGCAGTGCGGCATCACCCTCTCCACCCGTGAGCCGGCCGCCCTGCGCGACCGCATCATCCCGCTGGGCGTGACCCGCGTCTCGGCCGGGGTGAACACGGCCGTGGGCGGACACACTGACGAGGCGGCGAAAAAACGGGCCGCAGCAGCGCCGGAAGAGCGGGACAAGCCGCAGTTCGACATTTCCGACGAGCGCAGCGTGGATGAAATGGCGGCAGCGCTGCACGGCCTGGGCTTCCAGCCGGTGTTCGCCGACTGGCTCCTGCCCGGCAAGGGCGAGGCCGCGCTGAACCCGAGCATTGCTACCGCCCTGGGCGCGCCGGGCGCGCTGGACGAGCCCCTGGGCGGAGCCGCCTGAAATGCCCACGCCGCTGCAGGCGGGGCTGTCCCGCTATTGGAGCCCGGAGCAACTGTCCCGTCTGGCCGCGGTGCGGGTGGGCGTTGCCGGGGCCGGCGGCCTGGGCTCGAACTGCGCCATGCTGCTGGTCCGCAGCGGGGTGCGCGCTTTCACCCTGGCCGACTTCGACCGGGTGGAGGCCTCCAACCTGAACCGGCAGTTTTACTTTTCCGGCGATATCGGGCAAAGCAAGGTGGAAGCGCTGGGCCGCAACCTGCGCCTCATTGATGCCGAACTGGAACTCCGCCTGCTTGAGCGGCGTCTTGCGGCGGAAGATCTGCCGGCCCTGTACGCCGACTGCCCGGTGGTGGTGGAAGCGCTGGACCGGGCCGAATACAAGGCGATGTTCTGCAACGCCATGCTGCGCGCCGGCAAGTTCCTGGTAAGCGCCTCCGGCCTGGGCGGCATTGGCGGCCTGTCGGAACAAAGCGGCCGGCCGGCCATGCGGGCCCGGCGCCTGGGGCCGAACTTCGTCTGCGTGGGCGATTTTTCCACCGAAAGCAACGCGGCGAACCCGCCGCTGGCGCCGCGCGTGGTACAGGCGGCGGCCATGCAGGCCGACTTGGTGTTGGATTATATTTTAAACCATTCCGCCCGGTGATCAAGAAAAGGGCCGGAACAGAAGGCGCTTGAATGAAAAGAATTTATCCCGAGACCGACATCTATGCCATCCTCGACCTGAACCTTTCCCGCGGGCGGAGCAATGTGGAAATCACCAAGCGGCTCCTGGAGGCGGAAGTCAAAATCATCCAGTACCGCGAAAAGGACCGCAAACTGGGCGTGATGCTGGAAGAGTGCCGGGCCATTCGCGAACTGACCCGCGCGGCCGGGGCGACGTTCATCGTCAACGACTTTACCGACATCGCCCTTCTGGCGGACGCCGACGGCATTCACGTCGGGCAGGAGGACATTCCGCTGCCCGAACTGCGCAAGCTGGTGGGGCCGGAACGCATCATCGGCCTTTCCACCCATTCGCCGGAGCAGGCCAGGGCGGCCGTGGCGGCCGGGGCCGACTATATCGGGGTAGGGCCCATTTTTCACACCAACACCAAAAAAGACGCGGTGGACCCGGTGGGCTTTGAATACCTGGATTACGTGGCCAAAAACATCAAGCTCCCCTTTGCGGCCATCGGCGGCATCAAGGAACATAACATCGGCGCTGTGGCCGCGCATGGCGCGCGCTGCTGCTGCATCATATCCGCCATCGTGGGGGCGGACGACGTGGCCGGCGCGGTCAGGAACCTGCGCCGGGCCATGCGGGAAGGAAGGAAATAACCATGCGCGAATTCCCCAATATTTTGAGCATCGCCGGCACCGACCCGAGCGGCGGGGCCGGCATCCAGGCCGACCTCAAAACCGCCACCGTCCTCAAGGGGTTCGGCCTGTCCGTGATCACCGCCCTGGTGGCCCAGAACGGCGCGGGAGTGAAAGGCGTTCAGGCCGTGCCGCCAAGTTTCGTCCTGCTGCAACTCGAAGCCGTGTTCGAGGGCTTCAAGGTGCACGCCGCCAAAACCGGCATGCTCTGCAACAAGCCGATCATGGAGGCACTGGCCCCGGTGTTGGCCAAACGCTGCTACCCCCTGGTGGTGGACCCGGTGTGCGTGAGCCAGTCCGGGCACAAGCTCATTGAGGACGACGCCATTGAAGTTCTGCGCGCGAGAATTGTGCCGGCGGCCGACCTGATCACCCCGAATCTGCCCGAGGCCGAAACCCTGAGCGGTGTGAAAATAGATTCCAGGCAGAGCATGGAGCGGGCCGTGGACAAGCTGCTCAAGGCCGGGGCCAAGGCCGTGCTGCTCAAGGGCGGACACTTCAAGGCCGGCGGTCCCGGCGCGGGCGGCGACAGCCTGACCGACTTCCTGTTCCTGGGCGACGGCAGCCGCCTGGAACTGGTGCACGAGCGCATCGAAACGAACAATAACCACGGCACCGGCTGCACGCTTTCCGCCGCCATCGCCACTTTCCTGGGCCAGGGCCACGGGCTGGAGGAAGCGGTGCGGCGCGGGCAGCGCTTTCTGCACGCGGCTCTGGCCACCAGCTTCCACCCCGGCCTGATCGGAGCCGGGCCGGTGAACTTCGTGGGCGGGGCCGAGGCCGAATTCCGCCAGTAAAAAGGTTAATGACGCGTCAAATAATGGTTGACTTTGGGATATTTGATGTTATAACGTGTTATAACAAAATACTTGGAGCCGCATATGACGCATACAACCGCACATCAACCCTTCGTGACCCGTCAGTTTATGGCTGGTAACTCGCCAGCCGTCCGCATTCCAGCCAACATGGCATTTCCGCCCAAAACGGAACTTGTCGTTGTCCGTGAAGGCGATCGCATCATTGTTGAGCCGAAAGAAAAAAAACTTGGCGATATTCCCAAGCTGCTGCACGCGCTTAATGAAAATTTTGTCGGCGGGCGGCCGGAGTTTGATGAAACGGAAAGGGATTGGCTGTGATCAAGTGCATGCTCGACACCAATATCTGCATATATTTAATCAAAAAACATCCGCCGGAAATTGTGGAGAAATTCGACAATTACCGGAGAGGTGAGATTTGCATAAGCTCCATCACCTGGGCGGAGCTTTGCTGCGGGATCAAAAAAGACGGCGCGGGCATTACAGAGCGGCTTTTAGAACTTCTCGCGGTGGTCCCCTTTGGCGTTGAAGATGGGAGGGCCTTCGGCAGACTGACCGGGCTGGTTCCAAGCAGGAAAGCCAGTTTGGATAGAATGATTGCCGCCCATGCCTTGTCCCTTGGGGTAACGCTGATTACAAATAACCCTGCCGATTTTGAGGCGTACAAGCCTGCCGGCTTGCTGTTGGAGAACTGGCTTTGCCCATAGAGATTTTCAGTGGTCAGGCGCCGAAAATTTAAGCGTTACATGATACTATTTTTTAGCCACCACTTCCAGCAGGTCGCTGGCCATGATGTCGGAAGGCGCGGTGGCTTTTTCATCCAGGGGGATGTCCGTGCCGTAGCGCTGGTGGGCGATGCGCAGCACTTCCTCGCTGTCCAGGTTGTAGTCGGCGATGCGGCGCAGCGGGCCTAGCTCCAGGCCGGTGTTGCGCTGGTACAGCTTCCAGACCAGTTCCGAGCAGTAAATTTTGTCGTCCGACCATTGGAACAGAAAGTCGTAAGGTTTGCCCGCGAACGTGGCAACGTCATTCAGCATGGCCGCCAGAGCTTCCGGGGTCAGCGCTCCGGCGTCCTTCAGGCGCATGAGAACGTAATGGCCTTTTTCACCCCGGGCAATCCAGTCGGCCAGCGGCGTCCAGGTAACCGGCCCGATAGCCTCCAGCACCTGAAGCTTGCCGTCCTTTTCCAGAATGATGCCGCAATGGGTGTATTCCGAACCGGTGGCGATGCGCAGGGCCAGGCTCTGGGAAGTGTTCAGCGATTGGAAAATCAGGTCGCCGGCCTTTACCTCCGTGTCGGCGTCGCCGGCGCAGGCCGGCGGGATCAGCAGCAGGCCCGCGAGGAGCAGGGCGGGTAAGGTTTTGCGAGCGGCTTCAAGTTTGCGGGTCATAACATTCTCCTTACCGCCTCTAGGGCAGGTTGTAATCTTCTTTCAGCGGGCGGTAATATTCGGCCAGTTGGTGCAGGTAAACGGCCAGGTTCACGGCATCCAGCGCGGCCGGCTCAAAGCCCAGGGCCGCAAGCTCGGCCTGGAATTCCCGCTCCTGGGCCAGGCCGAAGTAAATGCCGGCCGCGCTGCGTGAAGTGGTGCTCGTCACTTCGCTGGACATGGCCAGCCCGAAATAGGAAATTTCCAGAATGTCGTAGCCGAGCTCCAGGAAGGTCGGGGCCTGGGGGAGTAGCGGGTGGCGCTTTTCCGCGGTTACGCCCAGCGGGCGGCAGCCCCGGGCGAGCAGTTCCGGGTTGGGGTAGCCCCAAAAAGCCAGGGCCGCGCCGCTCTGGGCGCCCTGCAGGGCCGAATGTACGCCGGTGTAGGGGCGGTAGGCGGTTTTTATGCCGGCCTGACGGTCCAGGCGCAGGCTGGTAAGCTGATGGGAGGCGCCGCTGCCGGCAATGGCCGGTCCGCCCGGCTGGAGCCGGGCCTGATCCACGAGGTCGTAAAAGCCGGTGAGCGGGCTGTCCGCCGGCGCCCACAGCACCAGAGGGGCCGAGGCCAGCAGGCAGACGTTGCTGAAATTATCCAACTTGAAGGGCGGATACTGTTTCAGGGTTTGCAGCGTCAGGCTGGTCAGTTCGGTCAGGGCCAGAGTGTAGCCGTCCGCTTCCTGGATGTCCAGCTCCGTCCAGGCCGAAACCCCGCCGCGTCCGGGCCGGCTGCGTACCTCGAAATTGTATTTGGTGGCCGCCTGGTAGCGGGGGCGCAGCTTTTCCAGCAGGGCGGCCGTGCCGTCTTCCGCGTCGTAGGGGTTAAGAATGACGCTGTCCTGGTCAGGGTAGGGATGTATGGCCTTGAAGGCGGCCAGCGCCGGGGCCGGCGCCGCCAACAGCCAAATCAGCAGCCAGACCGGCAGCCGGGCTGTCCGGATTAGCCGCGGATCGCGCTTCGCCGCCGGCATGGCCTATCTCTCCAGGGCCTGTTCAAACAGTTCGTCGGCGTTCTCGATGCTGTACACTACCCAGGACTGGTCTTCCCGGGCCAGCATCAGCTCCAGCTCATAGCTTTTGCCGCTGGCCGAATCCGTCAGCGAAGTGAGGATCAGGGCGCTGGCCTCATCCTGCGCGGCCAGAACGGCCGGGCCGAACTTCTGGCGGGACGGCTTCAAGGCCGCAAGGTTCAGGAACAGCCCGCCGTCCAGGCCGGTCAGTTCGTTCTGCGGCCGGGGCTGGCCGGCGAAATAGCCCGAGGCCACACCGTAGAGGACGAATGTGCGCAGTTCGCCGCTCAGGAAAAGCTGGGCCGGGCGGCGTGAGGAAACCGAAGAGGCGTTGAGCGAACCCAAAAGCGCCGGCAGGGGCTGGGGGAGCGTGAGCGCGCCGGAGCGGAGGCGCTCGTTGATCTGCGGCATGGTATTGTTCAGGAAAGCCACCCCCAGCGTGTTGAAATCAATGCGGGAGTCGGCCAGTTCAGAGTCGCGGGTGTCGATGGCCTGTTGCAGTATGTCCACGATCCGCCTGGGGTCTTCCATGGCGGGCAGATCGTGCGGAGGCGGCGCGTCTTCCTTTTTGGCCTGGCTGGAAGCCAGGGCGCCGTCAGGGTTCAGCCCGGCCGCGCCGCAGCAGATGAAAAGAGCCACCAGGCCGAGAAGAAAAGCAAGAGTTTTGCCGTGCATATTGTTCCTCATTTAATTACAACATGTTAGAGCGGGTAAAGTTCGGCAAAAGCCGGGTCGCGTCTGGCCGCGCCGAGGATCTCCCGGGTTTGCCGCACGTCCAGGCCGATTTGCCTGGCCAGGTCCGCCGGGCCGGGGAAGGCCGTTTCCGTACGCAACTTTTTTATAAAATACAGGCGCAGGTCCTGTCCGTAAATATCGCCGCTGAAATCGAGCAGGTGCGCTTCCAGCGAAACCTTGCCGTTGCCGAAGCTGGGGTTTGTGCCCAGGTTGCAGGCCGCGCCCGCGGCTTTGCCCTGCATGGCCGCCCCGGCCGCCAGGCAGGCGTAAATGCCGGGCGGCGGGAGCAGGAGCGGGCCCGGGTCCAGGTTGGCCGTGGCAAAACCCAGGTCGTGCCCACGCCGGCAGCCGTGCAGCACCCTGCCGTGCACGCTGTGCTGGCGGCCCAGGAGTGGCGGCAGCCCGGCCAGGTCGCCGGCGGCCAGGCGCTCGCGTACCCAGGTGGAGGAAATGACCCGGCCTTCCGGCATGAGGCGCAACGGCTCGATTATTTCCAGGGAAAAGCCGTAGCTCTCCGCCCGGCTGCGCAAAAATTCGTAATCGCCCAGCCCCCGGCTGCCGAAGGAAAGGTCGTAGCCCAGCACCAGGCTGCGCGCTTTAAGGCGGTCCAACACCAGGCCGCGCAGGAAGTCTTCCGCCGCCATGGCGGCCAGGCCGCGCTCAAAAGGCAGCACCAGGCTGTAATCCACCCCCAGCCCGGCCAGGATGGCCAGGCGGTCTTCCAGGTCGGCCAGGGAGCGCGGCGCGCCGGCCGGGTTGAAAAACACCGCCGGGCGCGGTTCGAAAGTCAGGGCCAACAGCGGCAGGCCCAGGGCGTTTGCCCTGGCCCGGGCCGCGGCAATCAGGGCCTGGTGCCCCCGGTGCATGCCGTCAAAGGTGCCCCAGGTCAGCGTCGTGCCGCCGGCGCCGGCCGCGCCGAGCGCGGCGGAAGCCTCTTCAAGGCTGTGCAGAGTGATCATATCAAGTGTTACCGCCTTTACCCCGGCCGGAAAATATATTATAAAAGCAGATTGCCTTGAGGAATATTATCATAGCATACTCACTGTGCAAAACTACCCTAAAACCCAAGCTACTTCAAGAGCTGGAGAACTAATGGAATTATTGCCGGTAAAAAGAGCGCTGCTCAGCGTTACGGACAAAAGCGGCCTGGCGGATTTTGCTTCGTTTCTGGTCAAGGGGGGCGTCGAGCTCGTTTCCACGGGCGGCACCCGTAAAACTTTGCAGGAAGCCGGGCTGCCGGTCACCCCGGTCAGCGCGGTGACCGGCTTTCCGGAAATTTTGGGCGGCCGGGTTAAAACCCTGAACCCTTACATCCACGGCGGCATCCTGGCCGACAAAGACAACCCGGATCACCTGAGGACCCTGGAAGAGCATAAAATCAAGCCCTTCGACCTGGTTTGCGTCAACCTGTACGACTTTTCCGGAGCTCTGGCCAAAAAGCTGGACGAGCGCGCCAGCATCGAGGAAATCGACATCGGCGGTCCCTGCCTGCTGCGGGCCGCGGCCAAGAACTTTCATTCCCTGCTGGCGCTGCCCGGCGTCGCCTTTTACGCCGAAGCGCGCCGCGAGCTTGAGCGTAACGGCATGAGCGTTTCGCTGGACTTCCGGCGCAGGACGGCCGCCGCCGCCTTCAAGGCCACCGCCGGGTACGATTCCATGATTGCCGGCTGGCTGGGCGCTTTACAGGGAAACGCCGATTAACGGTAAGGCGGCTCCCGGCCAAGGAGGTTTGGCCGGGAGTGGAAGGCCGTGGGAATTTCCGGAGCCTGGCGCGGGCAAGGTCAGCTTTTACCGGCATAGCCGGCGTACACGGCGGCTTTTTCCTCGCCGCGCAGCACGCGCAGGCCGCCCTGGGCCAGGGCTTCCATCTCAAGCTCGCCGGGGTAGACTTTCAGCGGGGCCATGGGGGCCACGTATTCCTTGATCATGCTGACGATCATGGCGGAAAAGGCAATGCCGCCGGTCAGGATGGCCGCATCGCAGCGCCCGCCCAGCACGGCGATCATGCCGCCGATGTCTTTGGACAGTTGGTGGATCATGGCGCGCAACACCAGGGTGGCTTCGGCTTCGCCCCGCATGACCCGCTGTTCCACTTCGCGCATGTCATTGAGGCCCAGATAGGCCTTGATGCCGCCGTTGCGCTGCATGAGGGCCAGCAGTTCCTGTTTGCTGTAGTTGCCGGAAAAGGCCATCTCGATAAGCCCGCGCCCATAAACCAGGCCGCTGCGTTCCGGGGTAAAGGCGCCTTCCCCGTACATGCCGTGGGTGGCGTCGATGACCCGGCCGTAGCGGTGCGCGCTGGTGGTGATGCCGCCGCCCATGTGGCAGATGACGAAGCGGGCGTCGTTGTAATCCATGCCCATCTCCCGGGCGCACAGGCGGCCGACGGCTTTGGTGTTGAGAGCGTGGAACAGGGACTCGCGCGGGATTTGCGGCAATCCGCTCAGGCGGGCTTCCGGGATCATTTCGTCCACAACGGCCGGATCCACCACAAAGGACGGGATATTGTACTTGCCGGCGATATCGGCGGCAATGATCGCGCCCAGGCAGGAAGCGTGGAGGCCGGCCACTTCACCGTGCAGATCTTCCAGCATAAGCTCGTTCACCGCGTAGGTCCCGGAGGCCAGCGGAGCGATCATGCCTCCCCGCCCGACCACCGCGCTGAGGTTCTCCAGCCGGATGTCCCTTTCCCTGAGGGCGTCCATGATATAGCGCAGGCGCACGTCATGCTGTTCCGTGATGCTTGCGCAGTCGGCAAAGTCTTCCGGCGGGTGGCGCACGGTCCGCTCGAACAGCGCCTGTTCATTTTCGAACAGCGCGAACTTGGTGGAAGTGGAGCCGGGGTTGATCACCAGGATCAAAAATTTTTCGTTAACCATTGAAACTCTCCTTTATTGGCGGGCCGCGCCGGTTTTCAGCGGCCCGGCGGGCAAATTACGGTTTCTTGAGCAAGGCGCTCAAAAGCAGGGCCAGGCCGGCGAAGCTCAGCATGGCCAGGGACATGGCGCTATAGCCGCCGGTAGCCATATAGAGTTTCCCGGCCAGATAGGGACCAAGTACGGAGGCGGATATTACGCTGCAATTCAGAAGGCTGAAATTCAGCGAGTAGCTTTTCATGCCGTAGAACAGGCTGGCGATGGCGGCGGTGCAGGAAGCCGTGGCTCCGTAGCCCAGTCCGGCCCAGGCAAAAGCCAGACAAAGCAGGAGCAGGCTGCCGCCCTTGATGGACAGCATGGTAACGGCCGAGGCGGCTATGAAGCAAAAGCATACGCCGCGCATGAGGATTTTGCGGCCGTACCGATCCAGCGCCAGCCCGCTAAAGAGCCGGCCAAGCCCGTTGCAGGCGGCGATGATTCCGGCCAGGGCTCCGGTCTGCCCGGCCGCCGCCCCCAGGTCTTGCAGCAGCGGGACGGCGTGTCCCATCAGCATGAGGCCGGTGGCATAGATCAGCGTCGCCCAGGCGAAATAAACGTAAAAGGAACGGCGCCGGATCATCTCGGGCGTGGTCAGTTCCAGGCGCTTTTCCGCCGGAGCTTTTTTCCCTTCGGGCGCCGGCGGAAATTCCACTCCCTGGCCGGGCGGCGCTATGAAAAAGGAGCCGAGCGCCAGACAGCCGCCGGTCATAAGCCCGCAAAAGCGCATGGCGAACTGCCAGTCAAAAGCGGCAATCATGGCGCTCCCGGCCGCGCTGATCAGCATGCTGCCCAGGCCGAAGCCCATCATCAGCATACCCGAGGCCAGCCCCAGCCTGTCCGGAAACCAGCGCAGCATGGCGCTCAAGATAGCGTTGTAGGCGATGCCCAGCCCCAGGCCCATAAGAACGCCGTAGCCGATGTAAACTTCGGCCAGACTATCGGCGGTCGCTGCCAGAAAAAGACCGCCGCAGACCAGAACGGCGCTGATGCGGATGTTCACCCGGCCAGCCCAGAACTTGCTGAAAATGCCGGTACAGATACAGCCGACGCAGAATGAGGCGAGGCAAATGGAAAAGGGCAGGGAGGTCTGGGCGCGATCCCAGCCGAACTGCCGCTCCAGCGACGGCATGAATATGGACCAACTGAAAAATATGCCCATGGAAAGGAACATGATTATGGAAACGCCCAGCAACGGCCAGCGGCGCCGTATCGCCGGGGCGGCGCCGCCGCTTTCGCCGGGAGCGGCGGATTGGTAAATATTAAGGCTCGTGCTCACTGTGAACTCCGAAAAGTCGCGGATTGACGGTTGACGCGCAAACAGCCGCGTTTGCCACGCTGCCCGTCCGGCTTGCCGCGCTTGGCGCGGCGAGCCGGACGGGTTTATCAGGGAACCCGGTCGGCAGCTTATGGCCGGCCGGCCATTGCGGCCAGCCGCTCGTAGCGCAGCCGCGCCCCGCGGGCGGCCTGTTCGAACAGCCTGTCCGCCTTGCCGGGGTTTTGCTTTCTGAGCGAGGCGTAACGCACTTCCCGCAGCAAGTGGGCCTCAAGCTCGCCGTTGGGCGCCGCGCAATCGAGCTGCAAGGGCTTTTCCCCCTGGGCGGCCAGCAGCGGATTGTAGCGGTACAGGGGCCAGTAGCCGGTGTCCACCGCGCTCCTGGCCTGGCTCGGCCCGTTGACCAGGCCGCCTTTGATGCCATGGTTGATGCAGTACGAATAGGCGATGATAATGGAGGGTCCGGGGTAGGCCTCCGCCTCCTGCATGGCCCGCAGGCATTGGGCTTTGTCCGCGCCGATGGAAACCTGGGCCACGTATATATAGCCATAGGACATGAAAATGGCGCCCAGATCCTTTTTACAGGTTCCCTTGCCGCCGGCCGCGAACTGAGCCACCGAACCGAGGGGAGTGGCCTTGGAGGACTGCCCGCCCGTATTGGAATAGACTTCGGTATCAAAAACCAGCACGTTGATATTTTCGTTCTGGGCCAGGACATGATCCAGCCCGCCGTAACCGATGTCGTAGGCCCAGCCGTCACCGCCCAGCACCCAGTGTGAACGTTTGACAAAAAAGTCGCGCAGTTCGCTGATCCTTATGAGTAGTTGATCCCCGCCCGCGTACCGGTGCAGGGCCTTTTCCAGAGCGTAGCGCCGCTCCTGGGTGCCCGCCGCCTCATCCCGTCCCTTGAGCCAGGCTTCCAGAGCCTGCTTGATGTCGGCCGGATAGTCCTTCAGCAGCGCTTCGGCCACCAGGCGCGAGAGGGTTTCGCGCATTTGCCCGACGCCCAGATACATGCCGAAGCCGTATTCTCCGGCATCCTCAAATAGGGAATAGCCCCAGGCGGGGCCGTTGCCCTGCCGGTCAGTCGTGAAGGATACTATTGGCGAACCGGCGGACCAGACCGTGGAGCAGCCGGCCGGGGCGGAAATCATCATGCGGTCGCCGTAAAGCTGGGTCAGGAGCTTGGCATAGGGCGTTTCGCCGCAGCCGCCGCAGGCCCCGGAGAAAGCCAGCAGCGGTTCAAGAAACTGGCTGTTTTTGACATTAATTTTCGTTCCTTCCGGCAGCGGGCGGTAAGGCACCGTGTTTTCGACGTATTCCCAGACTGCGGCCGCCTGGGGCAACTGTTCGTTCAGGGGGGCCATCTCCAGAGGCTTGCCCTTGGCCGGACAAATCGCCGCGCACTGGCCGCAGCCGGTGCAGTCCAGCGCGGAAATGGACAAATTATAGTACATGCCCGTGAAGCCTGTGGCCGGAACGGTTTTCAGCCCGGCCGGGGCGGCGTCCTTTTCCGCTTCGCTGAGCAGGCGCGGGCGTACGGCAGCGTGCGGGCAGATAACTGAACACCGGTTGCACTGGGCGCAGTTTTCCGGCGTCCAGCGGGCCGTATGCACGGCAATGCCGCGTTTTTCATATTTGCTGATATTGAAAGGCCAGTGCCCGTCCGCCAGATCCTTGAAGGCGCTTACCGGCAGGTCATCCCCTTTCTGATCCAGAATGGGCTGCACCAGCTTACGGTAAAATTCCGGTTTGCCCGTATCCTGCTCGGCCGGCTTGTCCTGGGCCTGCTTCCAGCTTTCCGGCACCGCGACTTTGTGCAGGGCCTCCACGCCTCTTTCCAGAGCGGCCAG
Organism: Deltaproteobacteria bacterium; assembly: GCA_031264465.1. Taxonomy (GTDB): domain Bacteria; phylum Desulfobacterota; class Desulfovibrionia; order Desulfovibrionales; family Desulfovibrionaceae; genus WRHT01. The sequence goes on from JAISDX010000003.1 coordinate 34,950, forward strand.
GTTTTTATCAACAATGGCCTGCCCCTGCCTGCCGTAAGCCTCCTGTACGGAAGCGCGCAAATGCCGGAGGGCTTCGTCCAGAGGAATGATCCCGGTCAGGGCGAAGAAGGCCGACTGCATGATCATGTTGATGCGGCCGGCCAGGCCCAGCTCAATGGCGATGTCCACCGCGTTGAGGGTGTAAAAATTGATGTTGTTTTCGGCGATGTGGCGTTTGATGCGGCCGGGCAGCATGGCATCCAGCTCCTGGTCGGACCACTGGCAGTTGAGCAGGAAAGTGCCGCCGCTGCGCAGTCCTTTCATGAGATCGTATTGGCCCGCATAGGCCGGGTTGTGGCAGGCCACGAAATCCGGCTCGTAAATGCGGTAGGCGGACTTGATCGGGTTGGGGCCGAAGCGCAGGTGCGACATGGTCACGCCGCCGGATTTTTTGGAATCGTAGGCAAAGTAGGCCTGAGCGTAAAGGTCGGTATGGTCGCCGATGATTTTGACCGAGTTCTTGTTGGCGCCCACAGTGCCGTCGGAGCCGAGCCCCCAGAACACGCAGGAAGTGACGCCTTCGTGACGGACGGGCACGGCTTTGGGGGTCGGCGGCAGCGAAGTATGCGTAAGGTCGTCGTTAATGCCCACGGTGAAGGCGTCGCGCGGAGTTTCCAGGGCCAGGTTGGCGTAAACCGCCTGGGCGTCCAGCGGCGTAAATTCCTTGGAAGCCAGGCCGAAACGGCCGCCCACCACCAGCGGCGGAGCGGACAGTTCGTACAGGGCGGCGCGCACTTCCAGGAACAGAGGCTCGCGGGCGCCCGGCTCCTTGGTGCGGTCCAGCACCGCGATTTTTTTCACCGCCCGGGGCAGCGTCCGGCGCAATTTCGCGGCCACAAAGGGGCGAAACAGATGCACGCAGACCAGGCCCACCTTTTCCCCGTCCGCCAGCAGGGCGTCCACGGTTTCTTCCAGCACCGAGCAGGCGGATCCCATGGCCACAATCACGCGCTCGGCCTCGGGGTGGCCGTGATAGGTGAAGAAATCGTAGGTCATGCCGGTCAGGCTGTTGATTTCCCGCAGGTAGCCGGAAAGCGCCCCCGTCAGTTTTTCATAATGGGGGTTCACCGCTTCGCGCATCTGGAAGTAAGTGTCCTGGTTGGTGACCAGGCCAACGGCATGCGGCCTGGCCGGAGAAATGGAGCGGGCGCGGAAGCGGGCCACGGCCTCGCGGTCCAGGAGCCTGTCCAATTCGTCATATTCCAGAAGCCGCACTTTCTGCATTTCATGCGAAGTGCGGAACCCGTCAAAAAAGTGCAGTACGGGCAGGCTGGCTTTGATGGCCGCAAGGTGCGCTACCGCGCCCAGGTACATGACATCCTGCGGGTTGCGCGAAGCGAGCATGGCAAAGCCGGTCTGGCGGGCGGCCATGACGTCCTGATGGTCGCAGAAAATGCTGAGGCTGTTATTGCCGACGCTGCGCGCCGCCACATGCAGCACGGCCGGGAGCAACTCGCCGGCAATGCGGTACAGGTTGGGGATCATCAGCAACAGCCCTTGCGATGAAGTATAGCTCGTGCCCAGCGCTCCGGCCTGCAAAATGCCGTGCAAAGCGCCGGAGGCCCCGCCTTCCGACTGCATCTCCATAACCCGGACCGGGCTGCCGAACAGGTTTTTTTTGCCTTCCACGCTCCAGGCCTCGGTCAATTCGGCCATTTCGGAAGACGGAGTGATGGGGAATATGCCCGCTACTTCGGTAAACGGGTAGGAAACATAGGCGGCGGCAGTGTTGCCGTCCATGGTTTTCGTGCGACGGATGGACATTTTTTCTCCTTTTTTTGTTTTTTAATATGTTGCAATGCAACACAACGTGGCGACTAGAAACACATGAATCATATTTCCTCCCAACCGTCAAGGCTTTACCCGGCAAATTTTTTGTGTCAGATCAGAACTGAAAATGCTGGCCGGCGGCCACGGGCGGTTTTTGAAGCTGAGGACATTTTAACTTTGAAAAAGCTGCAATGCCCGGCGGTCAGGGCGCAAGGAGCGAGCGTGAAGCCTGATTACGGAGCACATGACGAGCAGGATAAAAAAATCATTAAAAGCCTGCTGAAGGCCTTGTCGGTCATTGAGCTGTTGTCCGAGCACAAAGAGCTTGGCATTACCGAAATCGCCAACCTTCTCGGCATGGACAAAAGCGCCGCCTACCGTATTCTGATGACGCTCAAGCGGAAAAATTTTGTGTTTTCCAACCCGGAGAATCAAAAATACCGTAACGGAGGCAAGTTTTACGCCATAGGGCAGAGTGTTTTGAAGCACCGCCACTTCAACCCGCTGTTGGAAGCCGAGTTGAGCAGACTGGCGGAAGAAACCGGAGAGGTGGTGAATTTCGCCGTGCCGGACGGCATTGATATCCTGGTTCTGGCCGCCTGTGAAAGCGATGACTGGATGAACCCGGCCGCGCGCATAGGGCAGCGCCGCCCCATGTACTGCACTTCGCTGGGCAAGGCCGTATTGGCCCACTATGACCCGGAACACGCGCGCGCCCTGAGCGAACGCTTTGTTTACGAAGCTTTTACCGAGCGCACCATTACAAGCCCGGAGGCGCTGATGCGCGAGCTTGAAACCACCAGAGCGCGCGGCTACAGCCTTGACGATATGGAGTCGCACAAAAGTTTGTGCTGCGTGGGGATTCCTCTTCTGAACAGCTACGGGGACCCGTTGGGGGCGGTGAGCATTTCCATGTATTCGCTCAAGCGCGATGTGAACCCGGAAACCCAGCAACGTTACATCAGGCTGCTGCTGGAGGCTTCGGCCCGCCTGACGGCCGCCCTGAAAGGATAGGAGTCGGAATGCGGGTTTTCGAGTACGGCGCGGTTAATGATTGTATTTCTTCCCTGTCCCCATTGTTTCGGCATTAGGCCTGTTTTTTGCAATTTGCGCACAGGACGAGCATGGAAAAATTAACGAAAAGATTTCTTAAAAAAATTGCCCGGCAGCGTAAAAATAAAAAAAAACTTGCTTTCGCCGAGGCGGTAGATTATAGAAGAGACAGTTAAGGAGGGGGGGTATCGCCAGTTGAAATCCAGGGTGAAATTGGATTTAACTAGCGGATTTTCCAAAGAGAATGTGAGGCCGGGCAGAGGGGAAACTGTTTGGCCGTTACATCGTATCCTGCCATTATTGCGATTTTCGCACCCATCCTTAAAGATCCGCCCGTGTGGAGCGTTGTAGTATTGTTTATCGAGTAATTTCAATACAGATCAATACCTAGTAAAGGAGTAAGTTATGGCTTCTGAAACTACTGAAAATACATCTGAAACCACCCGCCAGATCGTGGCCGTGCCCGCTCCCATAGCGGGCGAAGCCGTAGCCGTGCGCTCTGCGTCCGGCGCTGAACTGGATTTCGGTTTTAACCCGTCCGCCGCCGTCGTGTCGCGCGACGGCAACAGTCTGGTTTTTGAGCTGGACAACGGCGGCACCGTCACCTTGGTAGGCTTTTTCGCGGTGGGCGACCAGCCCCTGCCCGACTTCCGTACGCCCGACGGCGTGCTGGTAGCCAGCCTGGATTTCTTCGCGGGCAGTGACATCGACGTCAGAACCGCCGCTCCGGGGGGAACGGCTCCTGGCAGCGGCGGCATCTCCAGCTATGATGATAATGCCGGTGCCATGTTGGGAGGGGTGGACCGGCTTGGAACCTCTAGCAACAGGTGGCAGTGGTCCTCGGATCAGGAAGAATTCACGAGATTTCAACAACTATCGGAATTACCCTCTCCCCCGCCGGTGATCGATATTTCTCTGGATGCCAACGGCAACGCGGCGGTGGCGATGGAAGGTTCGGACCTGGTCTTCGCCATCGGCCAGTCGGCGGCAAGCCTTTACAGCACCAGCGTCGACTGGAGCATCACGGTTCCGGCGACGGCGCCGGCCGGCTCGCATACGGCCAGCTTCGCCGATTTTGACGCAGCGCAGTTCTCCGCCAGGGGCATCAGCGCGGTCGACAACGGCGACGGCACCTGGACCCTGAGCGGCACGGCGACCATTGCGGCCGGCCAGACCAGCGCGGAAATCCGCATCCCGACCTATGACGACGTGATCGTTGAAGGCAACGAAAGCCTGAGCTTGATGCTTTTCAACGTGACCGGCGGGGCGCAACTGCCCGGCGGAGTGACGGAATTTTCCTACACGGGCACGATCATCGATAATGATCTGCGGATTGGGCCGGTGGATCCCGGCAAGCCTGTCGACCCGACCGATCCTGACAGCTACGTGACGGACGGCAACGCGGCGGTGGCGGTGGAAGGCAACAATCTGGTCTTCAC
>JAISDX010000155.1 GCA_031264465.1 Deltaproteobacteria bacterium
ATACCCTACCCGGCAACGCCGCCATAGGGCACGTGCGCTACTCCACGGCCGGCGGCGGCAACCCGGCCAACGCCCAGCCGCTCCTGGGCCGATACAGCGGCGGGCCGGTGGCCCTGGCCCACAACGGCAACTTGGCCCACGGCGAAGCCCTGTGCCGGGAAGTCCTGCATAATGGCGCCCTGCTTCACAGCACCAGCGACAGCGAGCTTTTCCTCCAACTCATGGCCCAACAGCAGGCCACAAGCGACGAGGAACTCGCCGCCGTGTTCACCCGGGCCGAAAACGCCTTTGCCGTGCTCCTGCTTTTTAATAACCGCATGGTCGCGGCCCGCGACCCCTGGGGCTACCGGCCGCTGGTGCTGGGGCGGCTGGGCGAAGGGTACGCGGTGGCTTCGGAAACCTGCGCTTTCGACCAAATCGGCGCGGTTTACGAGCGGGAAGTCGAACCGGGCGAAATGCTCACTTTCACCGCCGGCGGAGTGCGTTCCAGTTTTTTCGGACAGCAGCCGGCCCGCCGGCAAAAATGCCTGCTGGAGCTCATTTACTTCGCCCGGCCGGATTCGCTGGTGTTCGGGCACTGTCCGCATATTTTCCGCAAGCAGAGCGGCCGGGTGCTGGCCCGCGAACACCCGGCCGAAGTGGACCTGGTGGTGGCCATACCGGATTCCGGCGCCGCCGCAGCAGCCGGTTTCGCCGAGGAACTGGGCCTTCCCCTGGACCGGGGGCTGATTCGCAACCACTACATCGGGCGCAGCTTTATCGCGCCCGGCCAGGCCGCCCGCACCGCCGCCGTGCGCATGAAGCAGAACGTGGTGCGCGAAGTGGTGCGCGGCAAGCGCGTGGCCCTGGTGGACGACTCGCTGATCCGGGGCACCACCACCGCCACCCTGGGCAAAGATCTGCGCGACGCCGGCGCCACGGAAGTGCACCTGCGCATCGCCTGCCCGCCCACCCGGCACCCCTGCGTGTTCGGGGTGGATTTCCCCAGCCACGCGGAGTTGATCGCCTACCGGCACAGCCTGGAGGAAATTCGCGGCCTCCTGAACGTGGACAGCCTGGGCTACCTGTCGCTGGAAGGCATAACCGGCGTGCTGGGCGAAGAGGGCCGGCATTATTGCACGGCCTGCTGGAGCGGCGTATATCGGGATAAAGATTAACACCGGAGGTCGGTCATGGAAGCTGCCATCCGCCATGAGCCGACTGAACTGCGGCTACTGTTCGAAGTGCTGCAAGCGTTCGAGACGGCCGAGGCCGGGCCTGGTTCGGCAATCCAAACCGGCCCGGCCAGCCTGACCGGCCGGCTGGAAGCCGTGCTGGCGCTCATGAGCCGCTACACCGGCATGATGCGCGGCATGCTGGCCCTGATCGACCCGGACGTCCCTTTGCCTGACCTCCACGAGGCCGATATCGCCATCCGGGCCTCCTACGGCTTAAGCGAGGCGGAAAAGGAAAAAGCCCGCTACCGCCTGGGCGAAGGGGTCATCGGCCGGGCCATGGCCAGCGGGCAGGCCGCGCTGGTGCCAAAAGTTTCGGAAGAGCCGCTTTTTTTGAACCGCACCGGGGCGCGCGACCCGCGCAAGGAGGAAATTTCCTTCATCTGCGTGCCCATCATGGTGGGCGGCCGGGCTTTGGGCGCGCTCTGCGCCGACCGGCTGTTCGCCGACTCCATCGCCCTGGAGGAAGACATGCGCCTCCTGCGCGTGCTCGCCTCGATTATCGCCCGCTCGCTCCAGGCCCGGCTCGACTTCAACGCCATGCACAACGCCCTGCTGGAGGAAAACCGGCGCCTGCAGAACATTTTGCACGGCAAGTTCAAGCTGGACCAGATGGTCGGCACTTCCAAGGCCATGCGCCCGGTATTCGAAGAACTGGCCCAAGTGGCGGATTCGGACGCAACCGTGCTCATTCGCGGCGAGAGCGGCACCGGCAAGGAACTGGCGGCCAGACTCGTCCACGCCAACAGCGCCCGGGCCGCCAGGCCTTTTATCGCCGTCAACTGCGCCGCCCTGCCCGAAGGGCTGGTGGAAAGCGAGCTCTTCGGCTCGGAGCGCGGCGCCTTTACCGGAGCCGTGGCCACGCGCAAGGGGCGCTTTGAACTGGCCCAGGGCGGCACGCTCTTCCTGGACGAAGTGGGCGACATGACCCCGGCCACCCAGGCCAAACTTCTGCGCGCCATCCAGCAGAAAGAATTCGAACGCGTGGGCGGCAGCCAGACCCTGCGCGTGGACGTGCGCCTTCTGGCCGCCACCAACCGCGACCTGGAGGAAATGGTCGGCCGGGGCGAATTCCGGCGCGACCTTTACTACCGCCTGAGCGTGTTCCCCATCAGCCTGCCGCCCCTGCGCAAGCGCAAGGACGACATCATGCCGCTGGTCACGCATTTCGTGGAAAAAATCGGCGAACGCGGCCGACGCAAAATTTCCCGCATCACCCCGGCCGCGGTCAGCCTGCTTATGGCCTACGCCTGGCCGGGCAATATCCGGGAGCTGGAAAACGTCATCGAGCGGGCCGGCATCCTGAGCGGCGAGAGCGGCATCATCGACAGCCGGCACCTGCCGCCCTGGCTGCAACGCGGCGGGCAGGACGAACAGGGCGCGCCCGGCTCCCCGCCGGAAGCTTTGCCCGGGGCTCTGCCGGGCGACTTGACCGTGCGCAAGGGCAAAACCCTGGATGAAACTCTGGGCCAGGTGGAAAAGCGGCTGATCGAGGAAAGCCTGCGCGAGAGCGGCGGCAACATAGCCCGCTCGGCCCTGGCCCTCGGTATCAGCGAGCGCATCATGGGGCTGCGCCTGAAAAAATACGGCCTGGATTACCGGGAGTTCCGCAAACCAAGACCATAAAAAAGACCGCCGCCAAATATCGGCGGCGGTCTTTTTTATGGTCTTGAGTCAGGCCCGCTTACTTGCCTTCGACGATTTCGCGGGCCTTCTTGAGGCCTTCGAAGGAGCGTTTGATGATCTCTTCGCTCACGCAGAAGGACAGACGGAAGTAGCCGGGCATGCCGAAAGCGGTGCCTTGCACGGCCAGCACGCGCTGTTCGGCCAGGATTTTCACGAAAGCCAGGTCGTCGCCGCCCGGAGCGATGGGGAAAAAGTAGAAGGCGCCGGCGGGCATGTTGAACTTGTAGCCGGCCCGGGTGAGCACGTCGGCCATGACGGTGCGGCGCTTGGCGTAGGTTTCCGCGTCGGTGTTGTGGCCCAGGCAGTACTTCAGGAGTTCCTGGCCGATAATCGGGGCGCTGGTGACGCCCAGGCGGCGGTTGGCGGCGATAATGGCGGCCACGAAGTCGATTTTGCCGGGCATGTCTTTGCAGGCGGCCAGATAGCCGATGCGCTCGCCGGGCAGGGAGATGTTCTTGGCGAAGGAGCTGACCACGCAGGAATATTCATAGAGCGGCAACACGGAAGGCACCTTTTCGCCGCCGTAGGTCAGGAAGCGGTAAGGCTCGTCGGCCACCAGCAGGATCGGACGGCCGTATTCCTTGCCCTTTTTGCGCAGGATGTCCACCAGACCCTTGATTTCGGCTTCGGTGTACACGTAGCCGGTGGGGTTGTGGGGAGAGTTGTAAATGACCACGCGGGTTTTGGGGGTGATGGCGGCTTCCATTGCCGGCAGGTTGAACGAGAAGTCGGAATTGACCGGAATGGCCTTATAGGTGCCGCCGAAAGATTCGGCCCAGCCGGTGTACTCGGCGAAGAAGGGAGCCACGCCCAGCACCTGATCGCCGGCTTCAAGACAGGAGTTGAACACGTTGCACATGACCGCGCCGGCGCCGACGCCGAGCATCACGTCGGCCGCTTCAACCGGGTAACCCTGTTCCTCGCTCAGGTACTTGGCGAGCAGTTCGCGAATTTCGCCGCTGCCGGCGTTGGGGGTGTAACCGAAAGCCAGGGGCTGGTCGGCCTTTTTGGCCAGTTCCATCATGCCTTCCTTCACCTGCTTGGGAGCCGGCACGTCCGGGTTGCCGATGCTGAAGTCGCACACGGCATCTTCGCCGAATTCCTTTTTCAGGCGAAGGCCGGTTTCAAACATGGCGCGAATCGGGGAGGACTGCTTGGAAGCTTCGGCAAAAATCGGTCTAAGTAACTGGTTCATATATTCTCCCTGGAGGGTTTTTGGCAAACCCGTTGGTTGAGGTTGAGAGGGAATGTCACTTTGTAACACGTTCGCCAACAAAATCAACCGTTATTACGCCGGACGATGCCTGGCCATTGCCGCGCTCCCGTCTTCCGTGGCCGCCTTGCATCAGGTTTTCAGGCGCCAAGTCAGGGCTTTCTCAGGGTCAGGGCAATGAGCAGGGCGGCGGCGCCCAAAATCAGCATGCAGAAGGGCGTGGCCGCGTAAGTGCCCATGGAGTCGTGCAGGAGCCCGGTAATGTACGGCCCGGTAAAGGAGGCGATCATCGTGGCCAGGCCCAGGATGCCGTAGTTCATCGAATAGTTTTCCAGCCCGTAGAACGTTTTCATCACAACCGCATGACAGAGTATGGCCCCGCCCAGGCACAGCCCGGTCAGCCCGAAGGCCAGCGCGAGCAGCGCCCGGCTCCCGGTCTGGAAAGCCAGGAACAGGAGCAGCGCGCACAAAAGGCACCCGCCGCCGGCCGCCCGCATCACCGCCTTGCGCCCGAACAGGTCGAAGGCGGCCCCGCCGCCCAGGCGACCCAGGCCGTTGAAGAACGAGATCACCCCGGCCAACAGCGCCGCCTGGGCCTGGGGCACTCCCTGGCTGGCCGCCAGCGGCACGGCGTGCCCGATCAGAATGTAGCCGGCGGACCCCATGCAGATCGCCCAAGCGAAATACAGGCGGAAGGAAAGCCGCCGCACCATGTCCCGCGGGCGGACCTCGCCGCCGCTTTCCGGGGGTTTTCGTCCTTTGCGCCGGGGGGCTGGAAAGGCCAGGCCGGACGGCGGCGGCACCACTTTGACGGACGCGACCAGGTAAAGAACGGCGTAAAGGGCGGCCAGAACTTCAAAAGCGCCGCGCCAGCCGGACTGGATTACCAGCCAGGAGCAAAACGGCCCCAGAGCCAGCGCCCCGGCCCCGAAGCCCATGAGCATGACGCCGCTCACCAGGCCCGGCTTGTCCGGGAACCATTTTAACATCGTACTGAGCAGAGTGTTGTAGCCCAGGCCGACGCCAAAGCCCACCAACCCGCCATAGCTCAGGTACAGGCCCATGAGGCCGTCGCAGCGCGAAGCCAGGAAGAAACCGGCGCCCATGCTCAGAGCTGAAATGACTATGCCCGGGCGGGCGGAGCAACGGCGGCTGAGCAGCCCGGCCGCAAGGTTGCCGACGCAAAAAAACGTCATGCAGATGGAAAAGGCCATGGCCGTGTCGGACCGCGACCAGCCGAAATCGGCCTCCAGGGGCGGCATGAACACGCTCCAGGCGTACACCAGCCCCTGGAACAGAAACAGGAGCAGGCCGAGCGCGGCGTAGAGCCAGCGGGCGCCGGTCACCATGCGGCGCCCGCGCGGGCCGGGCGCGTCGGTTTTTTTCATCCAGCCGTTATCAGGCATGTTGCGAACTCCTGCTTTGCGGTTTTGCCACGAAAAAACCGGGAAAGCGGCCCAAAGCCGCGCCGGGGAAAGGGCCGGCGCGACTGGACCGTACATTGGAGGCGGGCGGGTTTCAACGCCCTATTTCCGCAAGATTCAGGCGGTTTGCCAATTTTTGCGGATTTTGGCCCACATGGCGTCGCGCTGCTCCTCCACTATTTTAAAGTCCTGTTCCCGCATGCGGCGAAAGCGCCCCTGGCCGGTCAGGTAGTCTTTTACCGGTTTGAACTCTTTCGGGTTTTTGTTGAGCCTGAACTCGCCGTTTTCATACTCGGCCAGGTACCAGAGGCCGCAGTCCACGGCTTCGCGCGCAAGCTGCGTGGTCACGTCGGTCTCGGCGCCCCAGCCGGTCGGGCAGGGAGCCATTACGTGAATGTACGAAGCGCCGGGGTGGGCCTTGGCCCTGGCCACCTTGTTGATGTAATCCTGCGGATAGCCCACGCTGGCCGTGGCCGCGTAGCCGATGTTGTGCGCCGCGACAATCTCGAACATGTTTTTCTTGATCGGGTTGGCACCGTGTTTCTTGGCCCCCTCGGGCGAAGTGGTGGTCTTGGTGCCGTAGGGGGAAAGGCCGCTCTCCTGCACTCCGGTGTTCATGTAAGCTTCGTTGTCGTAGCAAATGTAGATGATGCGGTCGTTGCGGTCAACAGCGCCCGAAAGCGCCTGCAGGCCGATGTCGGCCGTGCCGCCGTCGCCGGCAAAGCCTACCACGTAGTAGTCCTCCTCGCCCAGTTGCCGGGCGGCCTGGGTGATGCCCGAAAGCACGGCGGCGGTGGAGGCGAAGGGGCAGCACAGCCCGCTCACCCCGAAAGACATGGCCGGGTACATGAAGCCCACGGCGCTCATGCAGTTGGCCGGCACCACCACGTAGCTGCGGCGGCCGATTACTTTCATGGCCAGGCGCACGGCCAGGCTCCCGCCGCAGCCGGCGCAGGCCTTGTGCCCGAAAAAGAGCTCCTCGTTCGTGATGTTCCTGGCGTTCAGGATGGTCATATTACTCATGGTCTTCCCACCTCATGTTGATGAATTTCACTCGGCCATTCGGATCGGGCGGGAGTTCGGCCTTGCCGTCCCGGATCATGCCCAGCATTTCGCTGAAGATTTTTTCCAGGCTCCGGGTGGTGATTTCACGCCCGGCCAGCCCGCCCACGTAGTTCATGGTGCGCGGCGGGTTCGCCTTGCGGCTCAGGGCCGAGTTGACCTGGCTGAAAACCGTGCCCTCGTAGCCGGGCGAGATGTTTTTATCCAGCACGCCCAGCACTTTCACCTGGTCGCCCAGAGAGAGCAGGTCTTGCATGGGGAAGGGGCGCATGAAGCGGATTTTGAAGAGGCCGACCTTGCGCCCCGCGTCGCGCAGCTTGTCCACCACCGTGCGAGCGGTCATGGAAATGCTGCCCAGGGTCACCAGCACAACTTCGGCGTCTTCGCAGCGGTATTTTTCGGAAAGGCCGCCCCCCTGGCTCCCATAAGACCGGCCGAATACTTCCCCGAATTCCCGGTCAGCCCCGGCAATCACCCCGGGCGCGTTGCGCAGTTGGTCGACGTGCTGCCGGTAGCGAAACTCGGTGTTCAGGTCCGGGGTAATGCCGATGCACACGCCCAAAGGCTGGTCAATGGACATCTTGTTGCCGGTCTTGTAGGGCGGCAGGTATTTATCCACCTGCGCCTGCGCGGGAATGTCCACCAGTTCGTAGGTATGGGTGAGCACGAAGCCGTCCAGGTTGATCATGATCGGGCTCATCACGGCCGGGTCTTCGGCAATGCGGTAGGACTGGATGACCATGTCCAGCGCTTCCTGGGCGTCTTCCACGTACACCTGGAGCCAGCCGGAGTTGAGCAGCATCATGGAGTCGGACTGGTCGGTAAAAATGCTCCAGGGCACGGCCAGGGCGCGGTTGGCGTTCATCATCACCACCGGAAAGCGGCTGCCGCTCACAAAGGGCAGCACTTCGGCCATGTACATGAGGCCGTGCGAGGAAGTGGCCGTGAAGGTTCTGGCGCCCGTGGCCACCGCCCCCAGCACCGCCGCCAGGGCGCTGTGCTCGGACTCGACCCGGATGTAGCTGCAATTTTTCATGAGCCCGCTTTCCACGTACTCGGCCAGCTTTTCCACCACGATGGTCTGCGGGCTGATGGGGTAGGCGGAAACCACCTGGGGCCTGGCCAGCATGGCGCCGATGGCCACGGCCTCGTTACCGGATATAAATTCTTTACGCGCTTCCACGGCTAATCCTCCTCCGGCTCCATGGTTATGGCCCCAAACCCGCACTCGCGGGCGCAAATGCCGCAGCCCTTGCAGTAGTCGTAATCCACTTCCAGCTTGCCGCTGTCTTTCACCAGGGTGCCGTCCGGGCAAAGCAGGTAGCATTGCAGGCAGAACACGCACTTTTCGGCGTTGATCACCGGGCGCAAAGTGCGCCAGCCGGCGTTGGTCTCGATAAGCTGGCCGCTTTTCACCACCGGCGCGCCCACGTCGCTCCAGCCCGCAAGGCCCTGGTAGTCTTTAATCATGTCCGGTCTGCTCATGCCGCACCTCCGTCAGCTTCAGCAAAAGCTTTCAATAAAAGCTGCCTGTTTTTTTCATACAGGGCCTCGGGGAAAGATTTTTTCAGCGCGGCCTCAGCGTCGTCCAGGTCCACAATGCCGGAAATGCGCGCGAAAGCGCCCAGCATGGGCACGTTGGTAATGGCCCGACTCATGATTTCCAGCGACATCCGGGTGGCGTCCAGCGTCACCAGGCGGTGCTTCACATAGCCGTACTTGCCGGGGCGGGCGGTGTTGAGAATGAGTACGCCGTCGTCAGTCAAAAAATTTTCCAGCGTGTCGCTAACCAGAGTTTCGTCCAGCACGATCAGGTAATCGCATTGGGGCGGCTGGCTGCGGTCCAGAATTTTGGTCTTATCTATCCGGGTAAAGCTCCAGACCGGCGCGCCGCGCCGCTCCGGCCCGAAGCTCGGGCTGGCCAGCGCAAATTGTTTGCCCTCGGTGGACACAATCTGGCCCAGCAGCCGGGCCGCCGTAAATGCGCCCTGCCCGCCCCGGCCATACCAACGAACGTTAATCATAACAGTCCTCCATTATTGAAAAAACAAGCATTGTATTTGTATACAAACACAGGATATCCGATTAAAAGGAAAAAACAAGAACTATTCTTCAGGAAACGTTGCTTCAGTATGGTTTGCTTATCGTCCAAACGGCAGGGGCAGGCGAAAAGCGGCCGCCGGGCCGCTTGGCATTATCGGGGGACTGGCGTGGAAGCGATTGCTCAGATGGGCAGCGGCAAATCCAGGTCGGACGCCATGCGCCGCAGGTGGGCCGCGGAACTGGCTGCGGCTTTGTCGCCGTCGCGCTCTTTGATGGCCCGCACCATTTCCCGGTGCTCCGCAAGGGCTACGGGGCACATGCTGTAATGCTTCAGCGAAAGGAGGAAATATCTTTCCATGTAAACGCCGATGCTGCTGATTATAGGGGTGATGTGCTCGTTGCCGACGCATTCGGCCAGAATGGCGTCGAACTTCATTTCGTATTCCACAACGGTGCGCAGGTCGCCCCGGTCCACGGCCGCCTGGGTCAGGGCCAGATTTTCGTCGAGCTTGATCAACGTTTCCTCGTCCATCAACCGGCAAGCCAGCCGGATCAGCACCGGTTCAACCCCCAGCCGGACCACGAACATCTTGATCATGTCTTCGCGGGTCACGTCGGCCACCACGGCCTGCTTGGAGGAGTTGACGTAAATGAGCCTTTCAAATTCCAGCTTCTTCAGGGCCACGCGCAAGGGAGTGCGGCTGATGCCCAGCGAGGCGGCCAGATTTTCTTCCAGCAGCACTTCCTTTGGCTTGAAGCGGTTTTTGACAATCTCATCCTTAATGGCCAGGTAGGCCTGATCCGCCAGCGATTTGGAGCTTTTTATCCTGGAAAGCAAGCAGCCCCCTTACGTTTGTTTGATTTAATCCAGTCACCCATATCGCAAACAGAATTATAATTCAACGATAACCGCTTTTACCTGCGCCGGGATTTTGAAGGGCCAGAACGGCCCTCTTGCCTAAAAAAGGCCTGGTTGTTATATGGGATTAAATGTTAAAACCGGGGGCCGGGCGGGTGTTACGCCACCCGGCCCCTTCTCCTTAGAGCGGTTTAGCGGAGGTTTTTATGCGTTTTTCCCTGGGCAGGTCCGCGGATCTGAAAAAAGACGTGGCCAAGGCCCGCCTGACGCAAAAAGGCGTGGACCGGCGCCAGTTTTTGAAATTCTGCTCCGTGGTGGCCGTGAGCATGGGCCTGGGGTCCGGCTTCGCCGGCCAGGTGGCCAGAGCCCTCACCAGCGGCCGGCGCCCTTCCGTGGTTTATTTGCACGGGGCCGAATGCACCGGCTGCTCCGAGTCGATATTGCGCAGCGTGCAGCCCTTTTTGGATGCCCTGATTTTTGACACCATTTCCCTGGATTACCACGAAACCCTGATGGCCGCTTCCGGCGCCGCCGCCGAAGAAGCTCTGCACGCCGCCGTACACGGCCCGGAAGGCTTTATCTGCATCGTCGAAGGCGCCGTTCCCTGCGCGGCCGACGGCTGGTTCGGCAGCCTGGGCGGCCGCACCATGCTGGATCTGTTCAGTGAGATTGTGCCCAGGGCCAAAACGGTCATCGCCTACGGCACCTGCGCCTCCTTCGGCGGCGTCCAGGCGGCCGCGCCCAACCCCACCGGCGCCAGGGGCATCAACGACGCCTTGGGGGACCTAGGCGTAAACGCCATCAACATCGGCGGCTGCCCGCCCAACCCCTATAATCTGGCGGGCACCTTGGTACACCTGCTCCAGTACGGCGAAGCGCCGGAGCTGGATGAATACAACCGACCCAACATGTTTTTCGACACCAGCGTGCACGACCTGTGCGAACGCCTGCCGCATTTCGAAGCCAGGGAGTTCGCGCCCTCGTTCGACTCGCCGGAGGCCCGCGACGGCTGGTGCCTGTA